>JADLCA010000088.1 GCA_020847495.1 Candidatus Hydrogenedentota bacterium
TCCCTGCCCATGGTCTTCAATTAACTCAAACGCAGAGGCGCAGAGTCCGCAGAGGAACGCGGAGAATCGCGAGAGCGGAACGCTCCTCAGTACTGCCTCGCTTGCCAAGCGCGGCAGCACAGCGCGGAGCTTCGCAGGAGGACACTTCATCCTCTCACACTCAAGGGTCGCATATCTTGCGCTGAAAGATACGGTGCTTTCCGTCCTGCATAAGATATTGACGGTCAATAGATTGCCTAACAACCACCCCATCAAATGCAAAAGTCTTTCTCAATGTTCGCGGATAGGGACCCAGGGCAGAGCGAAGCGACGCCCTGGGTCACAGGCCTGCCCCCCCCTCGATCTTGAGCGCTGAAGGTGCGGCACCTCTTCGTGGCAGAGCCGCAACCAGAACCGTTTTCATCCACCGATTCAGAAAGAAGACCTCGCAAGGGGGAACCGGCGTCTCGCCCGTGATTCGGGGCCACCCAAACGCAGGGGCGCGGAGTTCGCTGAGCAACGCAAAGAATCAATAGGGCGAAGCTAAAGAGTGGCTGAAGAGTTCGTCCACAGATTACACAGATCTATACAGATTTGAAGAGGGGATATGAGTGCGAATCTCGCGTTCGCCGATGGCGCAGATTCGTGCAAATGATGAAGAAATCGAGGGAGAATATTGGGGAGCCTTCTTGAGGTCTGAAAGACCGGCGCCATGCCAGCCCAGGGCAGAGCGAAGCGACGCCCTGGGTCACAGGCCCGCCCCCCCGATCTTGAGCGCTGAAAGCGCGGCCCCCGCTGTAAAAAGGGATAGAAAGGGGAAAGGGCGTCTCGCCCGTAATTGGGGGGCCACTCAAGCGCAGAGGCGCGCAGTCCGCAGAGGAGCACGGAGAATTGGGAGAGCGGAACGCCCTCTGGTACTGCCTCGCTCGCCGAGCGCGGCAGCAAAGCGCTTCGCTTACGTGATCGGCCTGACGGTTCACGTGGCCGGCCATGCAAAGTTCCGCACCGGAGGTGGGAGGATACGCTTCCTGGCTCGACCGCCCTACTCACGCTGATTCGTGAGGCGATAAATCCGGTCTATACCAAGAAGTCCTGCCCCACCACGAGCGCCGGTATCCCTGCCGGTTCTCGGGCGGTAACGAAGTTCACAACCAACCGTTGCCCCGCCAGTTCTCCATCGCTTCACCCGCTTGACCGCTCCCGACACCCCTGTTAAGGTGAGGCACGCTTCGGGTGCACCGCGCGAATGGGGGTCGCAGACAACGAAGCGAATGAGGACCTATGGTACTTCTCACGCTTGGCATTCTCTCGTGCCTGTCCGCCGTTTCCGCGCCTTTCCCGGACACGGGGTTGCTCGCATGGTTTGACGCGGCCGATGCCGCGACGCTGGCGCTCGAATCCGGGCGTGTCTCATCGTGGGCAAGCAAGGCCGCTCCCCCATGCGCCGCGGAAGCCCCCGGGGAACAGCGGCCCGTGTTCGTCGCGGGTGCTGGCGCGCAGCGGCCCGCGTTGCGTTTTGATGGACTCGATGATGTCTTGCGTGTTCCGGCGTTCAATCGCAGGGCGGATACGTGGACGCTGATTGTCGTGGCTGCGCCTTTCTCCCCATGCCGGGGCGGCGGGCTTTGTTCGGCGGCCCCCGTCGAAGGCCACGATTACGACCCTGGTTTTACGGTAGATCTGTACCAGTCTTCACAAGCATTCGATCAGATCAGCATCGAGGGAGCCGGACGCATTTCCGGCCAAATCGATCAGATGAAGAGCACCTACGCCTACGGCGGAATGCACGTCATTACCGTGGTCCGCACGAGTCAGCAGGTAGACCTCTTCATAGACGGAATTCCCGAGGGTTCCCGGCCAGTGTCGCCTGTTGAGACGATCATGGACGTGCTCCGAATCGGCTCGCGGTGCTACGCGGGAGCGGAACGCAATTTCTTTCACGGAGATATCGCTCAAGTTCTGGTGTATGGGCGTGCGCTTGAGAGTGTGGAGCGCGAGAGTATCGAATCCGCATTGCGGGTGAGCGAGGTTGAACGCGCTGAGGGCGAAAAGGCGTTGCTGCGCCGCGTGGAGGAGCAAAGGCGCGCCCGCATGGTGCCGCCGCGAATCGTGAAATCCTGGCCCAACATTGATGCGTTTCTCGCCGACGGCAACGGCTCGCTCAATCCGCAGACCCTCCCCATCCGAACGGACATCCGCGAGGCCATCACGTTGTCGGTTCAGCATCTGAACAGTCTGTACGACCGTGACAAGGATAACGAGCCCTTCTTCTTCGTCAATCGGGAAGCCGACGGTACCGGCAAGATGCGCCACTCCGTCAACATCGGCATCCCGCACGTGGTGGGCCGTTGCCTGCTGGGATGCATGATTGCCGAGCAGGCGGCGCAGGTCCCCTTCCCGCAGGATGGACTCGCGATCCTCGATCGTTGTTGCAAGAGTTCCTTCGATAATCCTGACCATCTGAACTCCTACTACGATCCCGAGCGCGGCGGCGAACGCTTTGTCGAGTTCCACAACATGCGAGAAGGGCTGTACGGCCTTTGGGCCTTGATATCCGGCCGCCAGTCGGAGTGGGCCAAGGAAACCGCGCACCAGATGCTGGTCGCGCTGGACAGCATCACGAATGAGGAAGGGCTGTGGTCCATTGACCTTGCATCCGACCCTGCGGTGCGCGATCGATGGATGGGGCTTGCTCCCGCCAATGCGGCGCGCATGGTGGACGCGCTGCTCGCCTACCATGAATGCAGCGGCGACCCCTTGGCGCTGAAACTCGCGGGCCTTTACGCACGCCAGGGCCTTAAGACGATCTTTCTGGAAGATTGCCGTTTCGCACCGATTGATCGATCCTCGGGGCACGTCCACTCAATCACGTCTTCGCTGAGCGGGATCGCGGCCTACGCGGTGCGGACCGGCGATGCAGAGATGCTCAACGCCTGCGCCCGAATCATGGATGTGGGCGTGCCCGAGTACTTCAGTTCCTGGGGCTGGGGCGATGAAGTGTTTCCGGAGCATCCCGCGGACGTGATTTCCCGTGGGGAGATCAATCAGACCGGGGATGTAGTGCGGACCGCCCTCATCCTCGGGGCGGCGGGACAACCCCACTATTACGAGATGGCCGAACGGTACCTGCGCGGCATGCTGCTTCCCACCCAGCACCGGGAAGAGGAGTTGCGCGCGATCCTGCGCGATAAGCCCAACCCCGCGGACGATTCCGAGCGTGACACGGTGCGCCGTTCGATCGGCGGCTATGCCATGCAGCTTCCCAACGACCGCATGGCGCCCGGCGACTGGCCCATCAGCACGCTCGATATCACGTCGGGCGCGGTGCATGCCATGAGCGAATGCTATCGCCAGCGGACAACGCGCGCTGACGGCGCGTATAGGATGAACCTGCTATTCGATTACGAAGACGAGGCCATTGCGATCGCAAGCCACCTTCCTCAGGAGGGCCACATTGAATTCCAAGCGAAGGCGAATATCCCCGGTCTCGACATCCGCATCCCCGAGTGGGTGGATGCTGGCACCATCGAGATAGAGAGCGGGGGTCAGCAGGTCCCTCTGAACGTGACAGGTTCGTTTGCTCACATCGGCGCGCTCTCCGCAGGACAGGAGGGGCATCTATCGTTCGCGGTTCCCTGCAAGCGCGAGAAAGAGACCGTGGACGGTGTGGAGTACACGACCACGTGGATCGGAAGCCAGCTCATTGACATTGCGCCGCGCGGGACACAAAGTCCCCTGCCTTTCTGAGAAGCGAGTTCTCGCGGCCCATTCGAGGCCCGTTGCGCCGCGAGTCACGAACAGGTAGGCTGTGTGCGTTGCGGAAGTCATGAGCTTACCCACGAGGGACTATTCACCATGATCAAATCGCGCGGCGCCTGGTCAGGACTCTTCCCTGCAACCTTGTGCCCGTTCACCGGAAGTTTGGACATCGACGAGGAGGACCTGGCCCGTTACTTGTCCTGGGTGGCGGGACACGCCTGCGTGAAGGGAGTCGTAGTCAACGGCCACACCGGCGAGATCACGTCCTTGCGCAATGCCGAGCGCGCGCGAGTAACGGCGATTGCCGTGGCCTCGGTGGGGCAACGCGTGCGCGTGATTAGCGGCGTGTGTGCCGAAGGAAGCCTTGATGCAATCGATCAGGCCCGGGCTGCCAAGGAAGCGGGCGCGAGCGCCATCCTGCTGATGCCTCCGCACCATTGGCTGCGCTTCGGACGAAACCGCGCAACCGCCGTGGGTTTCGTCGAGGACGTCAACAACGCCGTGGACATCGGCATTGTGCTGCACCAATACCCCGCGTGGACCAAGGCTGGCTATTCCCTCGCGGAGATGCTGGACATCGCGGCGCTGTCCAATGTCGTGAGCATCAAGATGGGTACGCGCGACATGGCGCGGCAACATCACGACTATGAGACCTTGCGCCAGGCCGTCCCAGATGTCAGCATCATCACGTGTCACGACGAGTTTCTCCTCGCGAGCCTATTGGAAGGCGCGGACGGCGCCCTGGTCGGTTTTGCTGGCTATGCGCCTGAACTCATCGGCGCCCTCGTGGACAAAGCGCTTGCGGGCGACCTGGCCGGCGCCCGGAGCCTTCGCGATCGCGTGGATACGCTGGCCAAGGCCATTTACGCATTTGGCGAACCATCGGCCGACGCACATCAGCGCATGAAGATGGCCGCCTATCTCACGGGCAAACTCGCATCGCCGGTCGCCCGCCCTCCGCTGCGCGCGCTCGCCGCGGAGGCGGTGAAGGCGATGGCCGCGGCGTTGCGCCGCGCCGGGGAGCACGTCCTGCCTGGACGGGGTGCTGACTAAGCAGAAGAAGCGACACAGGGGGTATCGATGCCGGACCGCAACCTACTGACGATTTGGGACGGGCTGAGCCTGCTCGTCTACCTCGGCGTGATGCTCTTCCTCGGCAGCAGCTTCGCGCGGCGGCAGACCACGGCCGAGCATTACTTCACGGCCAACCGCACGATCCCCGGATGGGCCGCGGGACTCTCAATGTTCGCCACGTTGCTCTCGAGTTTCCTCTTCATCGGCTTTCCCGGCCACACCTATCAATACAATTGGGAAGTGCTGATGCAGCAGTTCACAA
>JADLCA010000089.1 GCA_020847495.1 Candidatus Hydrogenedentota bacterium
ACAGTCCGCCCCGCACCTCGCCATGCGCCTGCGAGGCCGCATCGAAGCGGAACAGCGTATTGCCACCACGCTTGACCTCGAAGTTCAGGAACTGGCCGAGCGCGCGATGGCCGATGCGCTGAAGACCTTCGATAATCAGATCACCAACGCGGCAATGATCGTTGTGGACGTGCCCATGGCATCCGTGCTGGCGCGGGCAGGATCGGCGGACTTCTTCCAAACGCCGGGCGGCGGGCAGGTCGACGTCACGCGCGCGGCGCGCTCGCCGGGCTCGGCATTGAAACCGTTCACGTACGCTCTGGCCATCGAGCAGAATCTCTTGTATTCATCGGAAATGCTGCTCGATGATTCACTGGACTATGGCTTGTACAATCCTGAGAACTACGACGGAAAGTACCGCGGGCTTGTCTCTGCCTCCTATGCGTTGCAGCGTTCTCTGAACGTACCCGCGGTTATGGTGCTCAATCGCGTCGGGGCGACGCCGCTCTACGATTTCCTGCACGGCATCGGGCTGACGACGCTCACGCGCTCCGCGGACTACTACGGGCTCGGGCTTACACTTGGCAATTGCGAAGTGCGGCTCGACCAGATGGCGGCCGCATACTGCATGCTGGCAAATCTCGGGGAGTTTCGCGCGCTGCGTGAAGTCCCAGGCGATACCATGCCACCCGCACGCCGGGTGCTCTCTCGCGACACCTGCCTCGACATGTACCGCATGCTCGAACAGCCGCTGCCTTCCGAGTTCCATCGTGACATCGTGCAGGCGGTGGGATACACACCGCGCGTTTGCTGGAAGACGGGCACCTCGACGGGGCTGCACGACGCGTGGACATTTGTCTTCAACAGCCAATATGTTGTCGCGGTGTGGCTCGGCAACAATGACGGCAAGGCCTCAAGCTTACTTGTCGGCTCGCGTGCCGCGTTGCCGTTGGCCGCGCGCGTGTTCCGCTCGCTACCGCCGCGGCCGGGCCGGGTGTGGCCGGATGTGAAGGGCGGCCTGCGCGAGGTGACGGTCTGTGCCGCGAGCGGTCTGCCTGTGTCAGCGTGGTGCAAGCGGTCCACTACGGCACTTCTCCCAACGGATCAGTATCTCAATCGGACCTGCGACGTCCACTACCCGCGTACGGACGATGCAGAGGAGGTCTTCGAGCGCTGGCCCGCGGGCGCCAAGGGGTGGGACCTCGCCCGGGTTGAATCACCGAAGACGCCCAATACCGGCGGCGAGTCCCGCACGAAGGGACTGCGCATCCTCGCCCCATCCAACCAGGCGGACTTCGTGCTCACGAGGGAGGCCAACGCCGACCGGGTGAAGCTGCGCGCATCCGTGGACGCGTCAAGCGTGCTGCACTGGTATCTCGATGAGCGGTTTCTTGGCACTTCCGAGCCGGGCATGGAACTATTCCTGGACTTGTCCGAGGGGACACACACCCTCACCTGCATGACGCCCGCTGGCGAACTGGACACGGTGCAGTTCAACGTTTCACAGCCCTACTCCCCCCAGCGTTTCCGCAACTGACCCGGATTTCTCACACGCACGCACCACTGCTCTCTCAATCCCAGTTGAATCAGTTGTTTCCAAGTCCTTGGCGCGTCCTTCTTGCTTACGCGATGTGCGTGTGAGAAATCCTCTCGAGTGAGCCTGTGGGCCATTGCTAGAGCGTATCTCACCGCCCGCTACGCGGGGAGCGGTGAGATACGCGGACTGACCCGGAAGAGGGTCTCCGAGCTTGAGCCTGCCCCTGGCCCAGTGCCACACTTCGTGTGTTGTGGCAAAGGTATCGATGCAACGTACAAGGAAGCATAACCGTGGATCGACGCGATTTCTTGAAAACAAGCACGGGCGCGGTGCTCGCGGGCTCGGTGGCAGGAGCGGCTAGCAGCGCAGCGTTTGCCCAGGACGCCGCTGTGGCGCCGCGCGCCGCCTCCCTCCTGCGCGACTACACCGCCGAAGACCATCGCCGGCGGCTGCAGAATATCGCCATGGGCACCGGTGCCATCCGCTCGTGCATGCGCACGCATCTGGTGACGGATTACCTGCCCGGACAGTGCTGCTACAACCTCGGCGAGTATCCCAGCCGTGAGCCTTGGAGCGTCGGCGAGTACGACGAGCAGGAATTGGATCGCCTGCGCGACGAGGGAATCCAGGTGCTGCAGGTCTTCGATGATTGGAACGATTCGCTACGCCTCTTCGGAGGCGACAAGTACTCCGCCGTGAATCCGGAGGGGTACCGGCGCTTCATCGACATGGCGCACCGGCGCGGCATGAAGGTGCTCACCTATACATCGCCGTGCTTCATTCAGCGCAGCGACCCCGATTTCAAGCAAGAGTGGAGCCGGGAAGGCGACTTCCTCGTGGTCGGCTATTGGGATATGGCGCGCTGCTCACCCGCGAGTCCGGGCTGGCGAGCCTTTGTGATGAAGAAGTTCATTCAGGTCCTCGATGAGTACGGCGCGGATGGCATCTATGTCGACGGTGGCTACCTAGCCAACAAACATGCTGCCAAGCAGGCCATGCCCCTTGCGAAAGACGAAATCCCCGCCTTCGAAGAAACGCCGGAGCACGACGGCGCCTTCGCAGACATGCTCGCCCTCATCTATGCGGAGGTTAAGCGGCGCGGAGGCATTCTGAAATTACACGTGAACGGCGCGGAAAAGCCGCAGGCGGCCGGCCTCAAGACCTACGATTACCTGTGGGTCGGCGAAGGCGTCGCCGAAGCGGATGCCCTGCGTGAAACCGTGAAAAACTACGAACCCTACGTTGTGCCCTGTCTCGACATGGGCTTCACCAGCATTGAGACCGAGGATGAGCCCTATCTCCACTCCATCCCTTATCTTCAATTCCCCGTCTCGATGGGTGGCCGCATCTTCACCGGCGAGCGCGGCTTTGTTCCCGGCGTGAAGTACAACGACGACTTCTGGCTACAACGCTGCCGCGATGCCTGGAAGCAGTACCAGGAGGATCCAACCAAGCTGCACACGTACAGCGCGTGGGACGCTGTGCCCGGCAATCCAAACACGCGTCAAACCTACGCACGGTGGCTCAAACGTTACATGCCACTGGTGGAAGAAGGGACCTGGGCGTGGCTGGAAATCGGCGAATCTTCGTTGTTCGCCGCTCCGCTCCCCGAAGGGGTCGTCGCGTCCGCATTCGCGAACCGTCAGTTCCATGTCGTCATCGCCAACTATGGGCGAGTGGCGGCAGCAGTGCGAACCTCATCGCTATATGTCCGCGCGGATGCCGCTCCGGATTCCGCTCAGCAAGACTGGACAATCCCCCCGCGCTCACTTCTGATACTCCAGAAAGCACATTGATCGTCTTCAGAAGCCAACACTCCCGGATATCTCGATTATGGCGCGTAAACCGTTGCTGCTCTGCCCTCTACATCAATCACATCATAGAAACTTCTGCTGCCGATCAATCAAGTATATGAACTATAGTTCAAAATATATCGCATAATTTGAACTGTTTGTGAATTCTTGTCTTGACAAAATACCAACGGTGATTTATATTTCGTACGGAGACCCGGCGCGGCGGAGTCGTCCAATGACTGCTCAAGATATTGCCAAACTCAGCGGTGTTTCGCGTACGACGGTCTTTGCCGTTGTCAAAGGCAAGCCTGGTGTCAGTCCCCGTACCCGCGAACGCGTGTGGAACGTCATCCGCGAGCACGGCTACGAAAACGGGCTGGTCCAGAAGTCCCTCCTCGGCGAAGCCTCCAAGATGATTGGCGTCGTCGTGGGCGATCTCAACAATCCCTTTTACACCGAAGTGATATCGGGCATCCAAAGCGTGCTGCGGCCAGACGGCTATCAGCACATGCTCTACCACGGCACGGACGAATGCCCGGAAGAGGGAACGGAGGCCTTCGGTTCGCTGAAAGCGTATGGGCTGCGCGGCTACATCATCAGCGCGGGCGAAGCGGAACAATACGAAAAGCACATCCGCTGGGTGCAACAGTCGAAACGGCCTCTGGTGACGATCATGGAGGCGCCGGGCTTGGACACGCACACCGTCCGGTTCGACAACCGAAGAGGCAGCCGCGACGCCGCGGACTATCTGCTCAACATGGGGCACCGGCGCATCGCGTGCTTGACCGGCCCTGTCCGCTCCGCCACGTCGAAGGAGCGCATACTGGGGTTTGTCGAGAGTCTTATTGCCCATGAAGTCGAGTTTCACGAATCGATGACCGTGCGCGCGGGCGACACTTCCGCGGATGGGTACCGCGCGGCGATTGAGGTGCTCTCGGAATCCGAATCGCGCCCGACGGCGTTGCTTTGCTGCAATGACCGCGTGGCCATCGGAGCGTACAAGGCCGCTCACGAACTGGGCCTGCACATTCCGCGCGATGTCAGTATTGTCGGATTTGACGGTATCGAAATGGGCGAGGTCATGGGGCCACCCCTGACGACGCTGTCGGTTTTTCCCCGGGAAATCGGCCGGGAAGCGGCCAAAATGCTGCTCCATCTTCTCGCGGGCGGGAATGGGCGCAGCGGCACCCGGGAATTCGTGATCGCGCACAAGCTCATCGAACGCGAGTCCGTACGCGACTTGCGTTCCGATAGTTCGCAGCGAAGGAGTCAGTAGTGAGAATCGGTGTTGATTATTACCCGGAGCAATGCGACGAGTCCTGCTGGGCGGAGGACATCGCCTTGATGCGGGCCGCGGAAATCTCCGTGGTGCGCATGGCCGAGTTTGCCTGGTCGCGCATGGAACCGGCCGAGGGCAATTATGAATTCTCGTGGCTTGACCGGGTCCTGGACAAGCTTCACGCGGCGGGTATCCAGGCTGTTTTAGGCACACCGACCGCCACGCCGCCCGCGTGGCTGCATGCGCGATTCCCCGAGATCTTTCCCGCCGACAAGCGCCAATACCGCCTTGGCTTTGGCACGCGCGAGCAGCGTTGCTTGAATAACCCGGATATGCGGGCCCACGGCCGCCGGATCGTCGAGGCGCTGGCGCGCCACTATGCGAAGCACCCCGCGGTCATCGGCTGGCAGACGGATAACGAACTCGCCGCGAATTTGTGCTACTGCCCGATCTGCGCCGACAAGTTCCGGGCCTGGCTCAAGGACAAGTACGGCTTCCTGGAAGCCGTAAACGCGGCCTGGGGCACGGCGTTCTGGAGCCAAGAGTATTCCGATTGGTCGCACATCCCGCTGCCGTGGGAGGCCAAGTGCGGAGACCACCACAATCCTTCGCTGCAACTCGAATTCCGCCGATTCCAATCCCAAAGCACCGTCGAGTTTCAACAGGAACAGATCGACATCATCCGGAAGCATGCTCCCAACCACTTCATCACGCACAATCTGATGGGCACGCACAGCTCGATGGATTACTACGAGCTTGCGCGCAACCTCGATTTCGTATCCTGGGATAACTACCCCATCAACCCGTGGTCGGAAGACCCCTTTGGCTCGCCGCTGGCGGCGGACGTCATGCGCGGCATCAAGCAGCGCAACGTGTGGGTCATGGAGCAGCAGAACGGCATCACCGGGTGGAACACGCTGGGGCGGCGTCCCACCGGGGAATGGCTGCGCTGCGCGGCCTGGCAGACCGTGGCCCACGGCGCGGACACGGTGGTGTTCTTCCGCTGGCGGACGGCCGCGCACGGCACCGAGCAGTACTGGCACGGCGTGTTGAACCACGATGGCAAGCCCCGCCGCCGCTTCCGCGAGGTCGCGGCGTTCGGCTGGGAGATGCGCGTGCTGTCCGATCCGCTGGACGGCACGGTAGTCCGCAGCGACGTTGCCATTCTGAACGCCTACGACCAACACTACGCGTTCGAGATCCAGCCCCAGGCGGAAGGACTCTCCGTCTGGCGCCAGGTGGGTTTGTATTACACGGCGCTGAAGAAGTGCGGGCTCAACGTGGACGTGATTCCGCCGAACGCCGAGTTAGGCCGCTACAAACTGCTCATCGCGCCAAGCTGGTACATCCTGTCGGAGGAGGATGCCGCCCGGCTCACGGAGTACGTGCGGCAGGGTGGCACCCTGATCCTCAACGCGCGTACCGGCGTGAAAGATTGCGTCAACGCCTGCCGCACGCTGCCCCTCCCCACCTTGCTGGGCGAGATGGCGGGGATCGAGGTGGACGACTACGACCCGCTCGGCAAGGCGGAGTGCACTGTGCGCATCGGCGACGGACGCGAGTACACGGTGTCCGCTTGGGCGGACGCCCTCGCTCTGAACGGCGCCAGCGCGATCGCGCATTACACGCGCGGCGTCTTTGCGGGCGAACCCGCAATCACCTGCCACGAGTTCGGTCTGGGCTGTGTGTATTACTTCGGCTCCTTCGGCGAGGCCGGCCTATACGACGCGCTGTTGGGCCGCGTCCTCGATGAGGCAAGTATCGGGCCGCGCATGAACCTGCCCGAGGGCGTGGATGCCAACTGGCGTGAAAAGGATGGCACGCGCTTTCTCATCCTCTGCAATTTCAATCCGGAAGAACGCACCGTGGCAGTTCCCGGGACGCTGCTGCCCCTGCTGGGCGAGGCGCCGCACGAAGGTTCCGTGGTATTGCCCGCGTACGGCGTGGGCGTCTACGAAGCGGTTGGTGTTGAAGAAGTGCGCAAGGGTGCCGGTCCCGGCGCGTCCGATAGCGACGCCCACGCGGAGAGACTCACCGCCGCGTCCGCGCAAACGCACCCATGAAAGGAGGATAACAACGGCCAGAACGAGAACCAGACCCAAGCGCAGTATCGAGAAGAATGGCACTCATAGCACGTCATAACGTCGCGTCGGGGATAGAGAGGACGGAGTACCTGGGCATTTGTATCTGAATCATGAGGAGAGCCTGAGATGAAGAAGAAAGGGTTTACACTGATCGAACTGCTGGTGGT
>JADLCA010000090.1 GCA_020847495.1 Candidatus Hydrogenedentota bacterium
CGACGCCTCGAAGTGCATGTTCGAAGACATTCTCGGTTTCCCCAACATCCACAAACTCCAACAGGGGATCGTCGAGTACGTCCCGAGTCCCGTCACCGTGTGGGACAAGGAGCTCATCCTCATCGATGAATTGAACCGCGCATTACCAGAGACTCAAAGTCGCTGGCTGGAACTGATCCGCAGCCGCAGGATCATGGGATTCCCCACCCGCGTCAAGTGGGTGTGGGCGGCCATGAATCCCCTCAGCTATAGCGCCACTCAGGTCCTTGACGACGCCCTCATCGGGCGCTTCGCCTTCTTCCTTTACCCGCCGGACGTGCTCCAGATGGAGGAGGAAGACCGCATCCGCGTCGCTACCCACATCAACGGCGACGACGCGCCCAGTCTCTCTGAATGGACGGGCGGCGTCTCCGCGGGCACCGTGGCCGCGTCGGACATTGAGGCAGTAGCTCAGGCTCTCCGCACGATGCTGACCGCGGCAGGCCAGCATTTCCTCCAGCTCCGTGCCCAGTTCGGGACCTTGCCGGAGTTTCTGGCCAAATTCTGCGACCTCCTCGTGCGGGAATCCAAAGGCGAAGTGGCCCTGGACGGACGCCGGCTGGGGTTCATCCACCGCAACCTCCTGGCCAACCGCGCCATCGAACTAGCCAAAACCCAAGTCTTCAACAATCCCCTTCCGGACTTCGTCGCATCCTCCCGGTATGTGGTGCAGAGCAGCATCCCCGTGGGACTCAACGACGCCTCCCTCCAACGGGACGAGGCCGTCCACCACATGGAGATCTGTTTCGACCTCCTCAGCCGCTACTTTGAAGAAGGGGCCGAACTCACTACGGTGAACCGCATCTACGAGTTGTTCACGACGCCCAATCCAATGCGTAAGGCGGAACTCCTCCTGACCTGCAATCTTGGCGAGTTCGCGCTGTCCAAGGCCTGGACCGATCTCATGGCCCGGGACCAGGACATCTCGCTCCTGGCATATACCGCCCTCCAGGTGGACGCGCGGCGGCCAGGCACCGTACCGCCGGAACTGCTGGCATCCCTCAGCGCCAAGGTGGGCCCGGAAAACCTCAGCACCAAGTGCGTCCCGCGTCTCGAAGATGCCGCTATCGAGTACGTGGAGGAAGTCGAGGAACTCCTCGACCAGCCCACGGACCTCGCCAAGCTCATCGCCTACCAGCGGGTCAAGGAACTCGTCGCCTCGGGAAACCTCAATGAAACAACCCTGCGCGAAACCGGGCGCGGCATCGAACAGGATATCCAGGCCTTTGAATCCATGCTGGCCGGCAACGCGCCAGCCCGGAAAGGAGGGGTGGCCGCATGAGTATCGTCAACACCATCCGGTTCCGGCTCGAACCGGACCGCATCCTGCCGCAGTTCCAGCGGCTGCGCTGGGAAGTCGTCGAGGTATCCCTGGCCGACGTCCTGCTCCGGGGCATCCATCCCTGGACAGGACCCAACGAACCTCCGTCCCTGGAGACGGATTTCCTGAACCGGTTCAACGGCAAGGACGCCAAACCGGAAGCGTTGGAGGGCTTCGGACTCGCGTACGACCTCAACCAATCCTCCGTCCCCTACATGGACTCGCGGTCCCGTTTCGAACGCACGCTGCACACCGTCCGCGAAACCGTCTACTTCGTGGAAAACTTGAGCTACGTGGAACTCCTCGAGGTAGCCAAAAACCGCCTGCGCGAGGAGTGGAACAACACCACCGCACGCCGCCTCCTGGAGAAGGTGTGCTTCGGCTTCCCCACGCTGCGCCAGTTCCTCAAGCGCAAGGACCCGCGTCTCAAGCTCAGCGGATACGGAGACCTTGACCGGTACAACCTTGGCCGGGTGCTCAGCCTCGATGACTTTGCTGAGCGGGACAGCCTGCTCATCGCGGAGGGAATCCCCACGCCCAACTTCCGGAACGCACGGTTCCTGGAACGGGTCACCGACAGCAAGGGCCGGTTGAGGCTGGTCCCGGAACTCCACGATTTCGCCATGTCCGCCCATTCCACGATGTCCGGGCCGCCGGTGAGCAGTGTCCATGTCGTGTGGCACGTCACCCGTTCGGGCCATACCCTGGCCTTTCATCCGGACATCGGCGGCAGCGCGCCCAAGCGGAGCGCCGCCAGGGAATTTGCCGAACGCTGGCGGACGGACCAGGGCAGGCTGGTGTTCCGGACGGGCATCCAGCAGGCATGTGAGATGATGGCGGCCGGCGTGGCAGCGCCCGCGTTCCCGCGCCTGAGCTATACGCAGAAGCTGGCTGGTTTGCCGGCCTCGGCCGAGCTTGTCCAAAGCCGTGTAGAGGCCTTCCATATTGGGGGTTACCCCACGCAGCGCCTGAACGGGGCGCAGCTCCGGGAACTCCTCCGGGCATACGGCGTGTCCATGACTGGGACCAAGGAAGACCTGCTGCAAAAGCTCGCGGCGTTGGCAGCCCGGAAGTACGCGGAGAAGGAAGCCACGATGGATGCCTACTTCCGCGCCAACCGTCTGGTGCTGGTCGCAAAGCTGCCGCCATATGCGGAGCGCTTGACCGTGTTCCAGGACGTTTCCAAGCTGCACAACCTGTTGCTGACGATGTATGCGTTGCGGCACTTGCGCGGGAACGCCATCCTGGAGCCCGATCATGAGAACGCCACGTACAGTGTGGAAGAGCTTGCCCTGGCGTTGGTAACCGGCAGGGTCGCATTACATGGAGGGTTTCTACGAGTGGCATAGGATGACCAAGACGGACAGCCCGGCAATGGACTGTCCGTCTTCTTTACCAAAGGTATTCGGTGGAACGAATAGTCCCGGACACGTCAGTTTGCACCGGAGGGATTCTCACTTACCTTCGGTGAAAGACTGAGCAGATGCAAGTGATTTGTGAACTCAGCTCGATCAACGAGTGTAATGCGAAGTGCTGCAATGGCCTTTCGCCTCGCGACCGTCGGGTCACACATAAACCCGAGAACCACGGCACGAGTCCGATGCGGAAAGCCTAATCAAGATCTGACGTGGGCTTTGCCCACGTCAGTTGTGGAGACTACACCGGAGCCGGTCGAATCCAGCAAATGCGTCCAGCACGTCTTGGACGCGGTCGGAGTGCGTGCCTGTTTCCTCAAGAAAAATCTACTCGATTCGTGTGTCGAACTGGGTTGGGTGCTTGAGATAGAATGCGGCCATGTGACCTGTGCCATTCTATTGGGGGATAGACGCGTGCGGCTGGTCAAGAACTGCTCCATCCATCCGAGCTTTCTCAAACGTCACGGCCATTGTGCCATTCAGGCACAACTTGCGTGTCACCTGAACACAACGCAGCCATCCGGTCGCGACGAAAAGCCAGGGGGTACCGGGCCTCAGTGCTCACCGGCTGCCCATGCCATCTGGAAATCGCCTCCGCCCGCCACTCAGGCGTTGCGGAACCACTCCGCACCGTGCTTCCCAGGGCACGCGGTTTCACGCCCAACAAAGCGGGCTCTACCGACCGTCACAACGAATCCACCAATCCGAAACGTCAGCTTTCCATTATGCGTCGGGGTACCTGAGTAATGAAGGAATTCACAGGAACGGCACAAGTGAAGAAGTACTTCCGTCCGTCCCGCCTCGCGGTGTTGTGCGCTTTTCTGCTTTCGAGCCTTCCGGCATACCCAGTGGTCTTTCAGGACCCCAATCTTGACAAAGCCATCCGCGAAGCGATTGGCAAGAACGAGGGCGAGCTTCAGGACAAAGACCTTCAACCGCTGACAACACTGAACGCGCCATCACGCGGAATCGTCAGCCTGCGGGGACTTGAACACTGTGCGTCTTTGCAGGTGCTGCACCTCGAAAACAACCAGATAAAGACCATCGGGGCACTGTCCTCGCTTACCCAGCTTCGTGAACTCTATCTTGCCGGTAACACGACCGGTGACCTTTCGCCGTTGCAGGGGCTAAACCAACTGACACACCTGGATGTTGCCAACACGGGTGTTCGCGAAATCGCGCCACTGGGGAACCTCAAGAAACTGCTGATTCTCAACCTCGCAGGAAATCCACTTATTTCGATACAGCCTCTCCAGAGCCTCAAGAATGTCATTGGTCTAGTACTTGACAACACAGGCACAAAAGACTTGACCCCACTGGCTTCCATGATATCTCTTCGAAACGTCCAGGTCGCCGGGAACCCGATCACCGATGTTCGGCCACTCCAGGGACTGACAAAACTCGATGGGATCAGCCTTTGGAGGACCGAGGTAGAGGACATTACCCCTCTCGCCACACTCACAAGCCTCACCGCGCTCGGCATCGTCGAGACGCGCGTTACGGATATAACCGCGATTGCTACCCTCACGAACCTAACGCAACTTTGGATAGCCAACAACAAGATTGAGAAGCTGGACTGTGTGTTAGGGATGCCACACCTCAGGGAGCTCTACGCAGACAACAATCTGGTAACGGACATCACACCGCTATCGAAGTGCCAGTCGTTGAACGTCCTCATCCTGGCGGGCAACCCCATACAGGATATCGGACCCCTCACAAGTATCACGGCGCTCACTACGCTTAACTTGGCCCGGTCTGGATTGTCCAACTGCGCGTCACTCGCACGTTTGACGGCCCTCGAAAACCTCGACCTCTCAGGCAATGCGATCGAGGACATTTCCCCGCTCGCCCAGTTGTTGTCCCTGAAGACACTCAACCTATACGGCAACAAGATAATCGATGTGGCCCCCTTGGCGGGCATGAAGAACCTGTTTGAGTTGAATCTTCAAGGCAATCCTGTAAGAGCATACGCGCCCCTGGCATCGTTGACCTCTCTCGTCCGCTTATTCGTTTCAGCGTCGGACCTCTCCCCTTTCTCGAAGCTCACCAACCTGCGGGCTTTTGGCAGTTCGCAAGCGTCTGTGAAGGACCTTCGTCCTCTCCGCGACCTGCAACAGATGCAGGAGTTGTCCTTGGACAGGAATGAGATTGAAGACATCTCCCCATTGGCTAACCTAAAACAACTGGTCCGGCTGAATTTGAATGAGAATCGAGTCCGCACAATAGGGGCAGTCGCCGACATGCAGCAGTTGGTAGTGCTGGACATCTTCTCTAACAAGGTCCAGGACCTTTCTCCCATCGCAGGGCTCACGAACCTGCGAATTCTGGACGCGCCCAACAATCAAGTGTCGGATATCAGTCCTCTCGTCAACCTCACTTCGTTGAACGAAGCACTCTTGCACACGAACCAGATCCGAGATGCCTCTCCACTACGCGAAACCCCGGAACTTCGCACGCTCCTTCTCAGCGATAACCCGATCGTGTTGGCTACCCTGGAGCCCGTCATCCCCCAGTTGACCCATTTGCGTTGGCTTCAGTTGGGGACCCTGGGGATCTCCGACATTAGCTTTCTACAAGGTCTGACGGAATTAGAGGTCTTGGGCCTATGGGGTAACGCGATCACCAAGCTAGAGCCTCTGCAGCACCTTCGAAGACTGAATGATCTCGGCCTAGGCGGAAACAGACAGCTCAAAGACATTTCGCCGCTTCGCAACTTGCTGGAATTGAGGCTTCTGTGGCTGGAGTACAACCAAATCGAAGACATCGGCCCGCTGAGAAACCTTGTGCGGATGGAAGAAATCCGCCTGCACAACAACGCGATTCGGAACATCATGCCGCTATCGAATATGCACGCTTTGCGACTGGCGGAATTGTCCTCCAATCCATTGAACAACCTGTCCGCGGTATCTGGCCTGTGGCGGTTGCAGCACCTGGGCGTCGAAGCAACCCAGATCGATTCGCTAAGGGATGTCGCGTCTCTTGTTAATCTCATGTACCTGAACGCCAAGAGAAACCAAATTGAGTTGCTAACGCCTCTGCAGAACCTGCGCAACCTGGAAACACTTATGTTAGATGAAAACAGGGTAGCGGACATCAGCCCGCTTGCATCTCTGAGCCGGCTGCGGATACTGGCAATCGAAAGAAACGCTGTTGCGGACATTGCCGCATTGAAAGACCTTCCAGTGCTGGAGGAGCTTTACCTGGGAGGAAACCAAATCACCGACCTTGAGCCGTTGGCCGGGTTGTAGGCATGTATTTCATCGAAGGACTTGTTGCATGTTTGCCGTGGCGTGGTTTTTCGTTTCTTGTCGCGGACGACAACCCGAGCTTCCGCGACGGCGTTGGCAGCAGGGAGTGCCGGCATGAATTCGAGCGAAGCTGAACAGAAATACAAGCAGTCACGAGACTTGTACCGGCAGCAACTCTATGCAGAGTCACTTAGGCTGCTTGACGAACTGGACGTCATCCATCCGAACAACAGGAACATTTTGTTCGCGCGAGCTAAATGCCTGGAACATCTGGGGCGCCCGTCGCAGGCTATTGAGATCTGCGACCGCCTGGAGATCCTCTTTGGTGATGCTCGAGCTACCGCGTTGAAGCGCCAGTTGAAGGAGGCCATTCCGTCCACACCACCCGAAGATGCAGGACGGTCTCCTGGCGGGCGTTGGCGATTGGGGTTGGGCGTTGCCGCGGGGATAATAGCGCTCCTCGCCGGGGTTGGCACGATAGCAACCTACATTGCGTTATCGCAGAAGGCGCCTCCCCCAACACGTCCGAGCCGATTGCGCGTGCTGTCACTTCATGACAATCCGATTGCTGACCGAGAGTTGGTGTTCGTCGAGAATATGACCTCCCTTCAACGTCTCGACCTTTCCAACACAGGCGTTTCCGACGACGCGGTCGAGCACTTGTTTGCCCTGAGTTCCTTGCAGGAACTACAGCTCGGGGGGAATTCCCTCAGTCCGGATATACTTGGAGAGCTTCGATCTGCGCTTCCCAACACGGCCATCAATGGTCCGTAGCTCCTGGGCGGCACGGGGCCTTGCTCCTGGTCCTTCGCCGATGCAATTGTGAGTTTGGCCCTTCCGCCATGCCAATTGCCCCGACGCGGGGTAAAGCACCCACTTGCCGCCGGAAGGCTACCCGCGTCCTATCCCTCACAGGGTAAAGCCGAGGGTCCTTGTGCGCCGGAAACTTCAATGATAAGCTTCTACCGCTTGGATGTTTCTGCGCTGAGAAACGGGGGAGAAGCTGTCATGGGGGACAACCGTGTTAAGGTGCGGGTCATTCAGGGCCCGATGGCTGGTTCCGAGTTCACTTTCGGCGAGCACGATACGCTTATCGTGGGGCGCGACCCAAAATGCCCGATAAATCTGCCGAAAGACCCTTGCGTATCGCGTCATCACCTTATTCTGGAAGTGTGCCCACCTGAGGTCCGGCTCAGGGACTTGGGAAGCAGAAACGGAACCTATGTCATTCCAGGCTCCACCCAATCAGGAACGACCCGCAGTGGGCTGCTCCGGCGCGTTGACGGCGACATGGAACTCTCCGATGGCGACACCATCCAGGTGGGAGAAACGGTCCTCCACGTGTCTGTGAAGGGGGAGGCTCAGACTACATCCCGGCGTTGTCAAAGCTGTGGACGTGATTTCCAGACCCGCGAGTTGCCGAAGGGATACCGTCCGGCGGTCTGTCCAGACTGCGTGGTGACAACCCCCGGTCCCCCTCCCGCGGATGCCGAATCTCACGATGATGATGCCCAGGACACCGTCCGCAGCTTGGAAGCGCTGGCACATGCGGGTTATCAAATCGAGCGCGAGCTAGGCCGGGGTGGAATGGCCATCGTGTATCTGGCACGGAGACCGGGCGAGCCAGCCGTGGCGGTGAAAACGATGCTACCGAGGCATGTCCCGGATGCCCGCGCGGCAGAGATGTTTCTCCGGGAAATGGACCTGCTGAAATCCCTGCACCACCCGAACATCGTGCGTTTGCACGGTGCAAGGCGCGTGGAGGAAGTCTTCTGCTTTGAGATGGAGTACTGCAGCGGGGGCAGCGTTGGGAAACTGGCCAAGAGACATCAAGGCCGGCTGCCCCTCCGGGAAACGGGGATGGTCATGCTGGCGGCGTTGAATGGCATCGCGCACGCCCATTCGATGCGGATGGTCCATCGCGACATCAAACCGGAGAACATCCTGCTTCATCGCGATGAACAAGGGACTTATGTGAAGGTATGCGACTTCGGCCTCGCCAAGAACTTTGACAAGGCTGGCCTCAGCGGAATTACGGCCACGGGCGTCGTCGGCGGGACCCTCAGCTACATGCCGCGCGAGCAACTCCTCGACTACAAGCACGCGCGGCCCGTCTGCGACGTGTGGAGCGCCGCCGCGACCTTCTACCACCTGCTGACTGCGGCATATCCGCGGGAGGTCAAACCCGGTATGGACCCCGTGCGCGCCGTGCTTGAAAGCCAACTTGTCTCGGTGCGCGAACGTGGCGTAGAAGTGCCTGTCGCGGTAAGCGATGTCGTGGACCGTGCGCTCTCACTCAATCCCGAGCAACGCTACCAAACAGCGGCCGATTTCCGCGCCGCATTGGAAGGTGCCCTGAAATCAGGGGGAGTTCTGTAGCCGGCAGGCCCGGCACGGACAGCGACACATAAACTCTGGACTTGGATACGAGACTCCCTTGGCAATGCGTAACGCAAGATGGGCTCTCCCATCTATGGAGCGCGACGGCGGGCGTAGAACTGGCCGGGCGTAGACTCTCCCCACGCGAGTCGCACGCCTGGACTCAAAAGTGGCTCCGCTAGAACGAGTCCGACGGACCCCCAGTGCTGCTCTTGCCGGGATTGGCTGATGTGCCTTGCCGTGCTACGTTTTTCTGCTCCGCTTTGTGGTGCCGCGCGGTCGCGGCATCCTGCGCATCAACCGGCGTCGTTTCCTCCGGCTGCACGAGCTGCCACGGCGCCGCGTAGCGGCGAATATCGAGCGGGTCTATGATTTGACGAATGTCCCAGGGGCTGGGGTCGCAGGTCTTCCATTCCGGAATGAACTCGGAACAGTTGCGAAACGCGCACCAACTCAGCAGCAGGAATACCAGCCCGGCCACCACGGCCAAGATCAATCTCTGTGTCTCTATGGGCACGGTTGAGGCAAAGGAGTCTCCCATGCCCACGAGCGTGGCGTGTTTGTCCAGGAAGACGCGGCTGGCTTGGACCGCCGTGTACACGCTCGCGGGTATGTTGAGGGTCAGCGTCAGCCAGGGAGAAAAGACTGCCAACAGCATGGGCGTGGCGAGGAAGGGAAGATACTTGGTTGCCGGGTTTTCCGCATCCGCAAACTGCATAAGGTAGAAGAGCACGAGCAACTGCGGAGTCAAGAAGATCTGCCACCCGAGGAATGCGGAGAGCCCGTTCTGAATGGACTTGGTAATCGCAGGGGGTAAGTTGTTCAGGCTCCGCGACAATCGGGCGCCGAGCTTGGCCGGAAGTGAGAGCTCTATTCGTATGCGCCGGTGCAGGGTGGCTTCGTTCTTCGCGATCAAGGAACTGGTGTCGGGCATTCTCGGAACGCGTTCAAACAGGCGCACTGGATTCAGAAGGTCGAGTGGCCCGCACGACTTTGGAAACGCGCGCGCCAGGCACGACATCCGCTGGAGGAAGATTTGCCACACGGCAAAGGTGGCCAGGGTGACGGGGATGCTGCTGAGGAGTACCGCGGCCGTCACAGGGCCAACATGGCCTGAGGCAGGTGAGTTCATTACAAGTACCGGCACGCAGGCAAAAGGCGCCAAGCGGAGCACCTCGACCGTGAGACGATTGCTGGGCGCACCTCTCAAGGTGAGCAGCCACGCCACAAAGAACGCGATGAGTGCGGTCCAATTCACGGCCCTTCCCTCCGCCATGAACATGGAGGCAGAAAGTGCGGTCGCGGCGGCAGGCAAACCGGACAACAACACGATTAGCGCGGGGCGCACGAATCCTGGAACACTTCCCCAGCGGCGGCGCCGGGTCAGGACACTGAACGAGGAAACGATGTTGCCCGCGACTTGGCTGACACGGCCTGTGCGCACAAGGACCCGCCTACGCCCGCGTATAACCGGCCCCGTCTTCAAACCGAAACGGCTGGGCAGGGTTTCCTTGTCCACGCGTGCCCGCAGATTCTCCGGCTCCTCCGAAACCACTTGGTCAACCCATGACTTGCGGACCTCAATTCCGGGAGCCACAGGGCAAACCCACGGTAGAAAGGTCTGCGCGCCGACCGTGAGTTCCGCCGCAGTCAGGAACACCGAGGAACTCGGCCGTTCCGAGGATACGGCCTGCCACGTCCACCGGGCCGCGTGCTTGTGCAGGCCTCCGGCGGACAGAAGCACGGCGAACCGGATAGCATCATCCGCGTCCAGGAGAGACTTCACCGCCAGGTCCTCGAATAGATCCAGCGCGGCTGCGGACTTGCCATCGTAATAGCAGGCGAGCCCGAGGTTTCGCCAGATATCCAGGCGCTCCGGAGAGCGTAAAGCCGCTTTCGTAAAGCACGCCAGTGCCGGTCTTGTCTCCCCTATCAGCAGGAATCCAATTCCCCGCAGGTTCAGGGCGTCGGTCATCCATGGCGAATCATCCGCGATGACATCGTCGAGCGTGGTCAGGGCATCTTCAATGCGACCCGTCTCCAGGAAGAGCATGGCCACGAGAAGGCGCTGCCTCGTCGGGTTTTCACCGGCCGGAATGAGATTCCGGATACTCTCGCACTCAATTTTGGGAAGACGCCGTATCTGAAGCCGGCATAGATTGAAGGCGATGGACTGAACGCAATCACTCAAGACAGGACCACTAGCGGACTGCGTCTTCAGGAAACCTTGACGGAGCAGGTTTTCGGCGGCCTGGGCGTCGCCGAGCTCGATGAGCGACACGGCCCGGTTGTTCAGCGTGGCCAACTCATAAATTCGGCGCCGTTCAGGCTGTTCATGGACACCCGCCGCGAGGTAGGACTTTCCATAGGTCGCCTCGCAGAAACTCCTGAGCCTGTTGGCCACCTCGCCCATTCCGTGGGGACGGGCACTTGGCTCATCGCGAAGGCAGTCTCGCAGCAAGTCGATAATCTCCCTGGGAGGATGCGGTACCCGAAGAGGGGGCGATGCCGCTTCGGACTCGCCATGCGTGCCCCCGGAGGCCGAAGCGCCGGAGAAATACTGATCCAGGACGTAGGGCGCCAGCTGGCCCGATACCCAGCGCACCTCACCCACGAACATTTCAATCACGGAAACCGCCCAGCTCCACATGTCGGAATTCGCGGTCAGGGTGGCCCCTCTAGCTTGTTCCGGTGAGCAATACGCAGGCGTCATGGCCGTGGAGGCCGCCGAGGTCCGGCCACCACTCGCGGAGTCTCCCGTCGCTTTGAACGTGCGGGCCAGACCAAAGTCCGTGATTTTGGCAGCGCCTTTGGCGGTTAGCAGGATATTGCCCGGTTTGACGTCTCCATGAACCAGACCGTGCTCATGGGCATGCCCCAGTCCCAGCGCGGACTGCAGCGCAATGTTGAGGACGCGACGAAGTACGAGGGCCTCGGAACCCCGGTAGAGCTTCCCAGAGGCAATCCACTTGGAGATGCTACCCTTCTCCGCCAACTCCACAAACACGATTGGTATACCGCTAAAGCGCCGGACGAAATGGCAGCTGATCACGTGCGGGTGCCACCCAAGTCCAGTCCAAAGTTCACACTCGTTCTCAAAATCGGCATAGCCTTCCGCGGAAAGTAGTCCATCCGGCTTCGGAACCTTGACGGCAACCTCCGAGTGCCACCCGCGGTGCCATACGCGGAAGACCTTGCCCATGCCGCCTTCGCCGAGCAAGTCGCGGACTTCGTAGACCCCCATCACCACGTCGCCCGGGCGCCAGTCCAGCGTGCTGGCGTGGTCTCTTGGAGCCTTGGCCAGTTTACCGGGATTGACCTCCACGTCACTCATGGCCGTCCCCCAGGCAGTCGAGTAGCTTTTGTGCACATGACTAGCCGGAATCCCCCTTGGAACTGCAACCAGCCTCGCCTGCTGGTGAACCTTACCCCGGCGGAGAGTCTACCACCACCCGAAGGGTACGTCCACAGGGCACAATGCGTAAACCCTAACGTTTCTGGTCGATTGCGCTCCGACGACACGCCAGCCGCAACACTTCCTTGATTCTACGTATGGACAATCTCTTTCCCGGCATCGCTCGCCTCCTCGTTGTGAACAATGGAAGGCAAAATGATAACTGCCAGCGGTTGGACTACCTCACGTCGCAGGATCTCCAGAGGCACACGGCTCCAGTAGGCGCGATCTTTCGGAATCGCTGGCAGGGATCGGTCAGAGTCCTTAGACGATTCGCTCACTTACATAATCTCCATATCGTGAGTCGGACCTCTCTTTTCCGGATTTGCAGCCCAGCCTTTGCCTGAAAAAAGGAGTCAAAAGTGGAAGAGTGCAACCATCAGTCTTGAGTACGCAGCAAACGGAACCCGCCGCCGTTGTACCGAAAGTCCGGGGGGCGGTCGCCGCGACGGGCCGAGCGGCAATCCGCCGGAGAGCCGTTAAACGACCCCCCGCGCAGCACCCGAGTCTGCCCCGACGCAGGCCCAGTCGGGTCTGTCAGCGCCTCTCTTGAATAATCTCCGTACCAGTCCTGGCACCATTCCAATACGTTCCCGTGCGTGTCGCAAAGGCCCCACGTATTTGGTGGGAAGCTCCCCACTTCGACTGTCCTACCCCGGGCAACACCCTTACTCCCGTTGCCATACGTGCGGTTCCCATTGTAGTTTGCCTGGTCCGTGGATATCGTGTCAC
>JADLCA010000091.1 GCA_020847495.1 Candidatus Hydrogenedentota bacterium
ACCGCAAGCAACAAATCGTCGCACATCCTCTCCGTATGGAAGGAGCATCCGAGTTTCGACGAGTACTGGAAGGGATTCGATTCGAACGCGCGGGCCAATCTCGCCAAGGCGCCGGCCTTGCACGTGGGCGGCTGGTGGGACATCTTCAACCAAGGGACGATCGATGCCTTCGTGGCGCGTCAGCATAAGGGCGGGGATGGCGCGCGCGGCAAGCAACGCCTGGTCATGGGCGCCTGGACGCATGGCGGGCCCATGGGAGAGAAGGCGGGCGAACTCGTGATGCCCAAGAGCTGGGCCTTTGACCTGGGCGGCCAATCGCTCCAGTTCCTCAAGCACTGCCTGATGGGCGGCCCTTCGGAAATCGCGGATGGGCCGGCCGTGCGGTATTACACCCTCGGCGATGTCTCGGATCAGGCCGCACCCGGCAACGAGTGGCGCACGGCCGATGATTGGCCTCCGTTCAAGACGCAGGAGATGGCTTTCTATCTGGCGCCGGATGGACTGCTGGCGAAGGATTCAGCCGCGGATGCCAAACCGCTCACGTATACGTTTGATCCCGCGAACCCGTGTCCAACGAAAGGGGGAAGCAATCTCGTCCTGCCCGCGGGCCCGTTCGATCAACGCGAGATCGCGCAGCGGCCGGATGTACTCAGTTTCGCGACAGAACCGTTGACGGAGCCCATCGAGATCACGGGGCGCGTGAAGGTGCGGCTCTTTGTGTCCTCGGATGCGCCGGACACGGATTTTACGGCCAAGCTACTTGACATCTATCCCGATGGCCGGGCCATGGGGATGTTGGACGGCATTCAGCGCGTGAAGTATCGCAAGGGATTCGAGAAGCCTGACCCGCTCGCGCCCGGCACGGTGGTCGAGTTGGAAATTGACCTGTGGTCCATCAGTCTGATCGTGAACAAGGGCCACCGGATTGGCCTGCAGGTGTCGAGCAGCAATTATCCGCGGTTTGAGTTGAATCCGAACACGGGCGCGGACTTCCCCACGGAGGGCGGCGAGATGCGCAAGGCCGCCAATACCGTCTACCTGGACAAGGAGCGTCCGAGCGCGCTGCTGCTGCCGGTCCGGCCTGAAACGCAGTGACACGTGAAGACGAAAGAAGAGAACAGTTTCACCACGAAGCCGCGAAGATCACGAAGGGAAAGCCAAAGATCAAGATTTCACCACGAAAGGCACGAAACACACGAAAGAAGAAAGACGAGTCCGCAAAATGAGTATTTGTTTCGTGCCTTTCGTGGTGAGTCATTGCTTTGGATTTGTCGGGACGAAGCGGAAGCAGGGGTTGTATGAGCATGGGGGCTGGTGATGAAGCGGGCAGGAGGCGCTGGAACTCCAGCGTGCCGCTTTGGGCGCTTGCGGCCGTGATGGGGATGGCCGTCGCGGGGATGTTGGTATCAAGGGCTGCAGGGTGGCCCAAGTCAATGACCGTGACGTCCACGGTCGTGGCGTCCACCGCCTTTCTGGCTGCGGCGCTGGCGGCGGGCGCGTTCCGATCACGCTATGGCATCTTGGTTCTGGGCGCCCTCGTGTGCTGCTGGTTGGGAGACATCATCGGTCCGGGGAACTTCATGTGGGGACTCTACGCCTTTCTGGGGGGCCACCTGCTGTTTGTCCTCGCATTCGTGTCCACGAAGCTGCATTGGAGGGACAGCGCCTACGCTGTGGTTGCCCTTGCGGTCATTGACGTGCTTCTCATGCTGTGGTTTCTGCCGAACGTCCCGGAGAACGAGCGCGCCAATGTGGTGGCCTACACGGTGGTCATCTCGTCGATGGTCGCGGCGGGATGGGGAGCGCGCCACGCCAATCCGTGGATACTGCCAGCCGCGGTCATCTTTTTCATCAGCGATATCTTCGTCGCGCGCTGGCGCTACGGCGGCGGGTGGATCAAGGGATACTTGTGCTATCCCTTGTACTACACGGCGTGCATGCTCTTTGCGGTAAGCGTGCGTTCGGCGCTTCCCGGAGCGGGGCGCCGCGTGGAGCGCTGAGCCCACGCTCCAACGACCGCATCCGGGGCGATCGGTCTCAGGCATATGCCCGTGTGCGCAGCACGTTTGGGATCCAGGGAACGAGCAAGCTCGCAACCAAGGGAAGAAAGGTCATCGCCGTTGTTTTGAGAACTGGTAATTAAGACACAGGCGCCCTCGCCTGTGTCTTTCCATATCCAATTCTTCGTTGCTCTGAAACTCTTCACGTCCTACTACTAACCAAGGTCCGGAAGAAAGGAAGGGCCAACCAGGGCATGACCAAGCGCGTGTGGCACAGGCGCCCTCGCCTGTGTCTTGATCTTAAGAGCCGGCAGGGATGCCGGCGCTCCTGGTTGGTACTGCTGGTTGGTACTGCTGGTTGGTGTGAAACAACAAGCGCGCCCGGGGATGCGTTGTGCATCCCCGGGCGCACGTTGGTGATGGTTCCGTTTCCACCTATCGGCGATTACGTCGGATTAGACACCCCGGTTCATCCAGCCTGTGAAGCCGGCCAGCACGCTGACAGGCCATTCTTCGCTCGGATACTTGATGAACTCGACGTGGCCGTCCATATGCAGCACGTTGCTGCCGCCAGGGACGTGGTTGAAGTTCTCGACCTTGATGGACACCGCATCCCACATGACCGGAAGTTCGCTCTGCGCTATCGCGCTGCCCGCCGGGTTGTTGATGTCGGTGACGAAGAAGCGTTCGATGCCTTCCTTCAGACGGTAGATGGTCTGTTGCGGGCCCGAACTGCCTGTGAGACCCAGAATGGTTGAATTGACATTCAAGTCTGCGTCAAGGATTCTGTAAATTGCATCGAGATTGCTCATGTTAAGAGCGGCGGCCGGGTTACCACTGACCGTCAGGTTGTAGCCAAGCGTAACGAAGGCCAACCCGACTTGATTGGGCAACATCTCCGCCGGGTTGACCTGTGCGGGCGGTGTCTGGCCAAACCACGCAGCCATCATCGCTGCGGGATCCTTGTATGGCGTGCTGTTGTCAGCCTGATTGAAGGCCCATGAATTGTAATTGTACGAACGCGTGGCCTTCCACCAGACAGCAAAGCCCACAGGGCTGGAGCCGGCTACGCCAAGCTGGCCGTCCTGGTCGGGGTCGCTATTCAGAATACAATCCCCGTTGACATACATATCGTCGGAGGACATATCCGAGTTCGAAGGGCAAATATAGACATTCGGATCGGTTATGTACTCGGGATAGACGTCCGAACACCAAGGAGTCCAAAGTCCGGTATTGAGATTCCCTCCGGACCCCGGTGCGCCCTGATGCATGAGCGGCGGGAACTTCTGCCCGGCGGACTCGTTCGCGTACATCTTGAGGACCAGTCCCCATTGTTTGAGGTTGTTTGAGCAACTGGCGCGGCGCGCGGCCTCGCGGGCACGTGCCAGCGCAGGTAGCAGGATTGCCGCCAGAATGCCGATGATGGCGATAACTACAAGCAATTCAATAAGCGTGAAGCCGTGACGTTTCATAATAGTGCTATCTCCTCTCGTCCCGTTGGATATAGACGACATACACAATCCATCCGAAATGGGTGTCGTTACACCTCCTTTCATCCGGTGCGCTTTGGGAACCCCTGCTCCCCCTGGCAATCCGGCACGTCATCAGACGCTCAGGCGACTGTCGTGTCCGGCGGTCGTCCGAATACGGCGCGGTGTTCATTTGGCAGGACCTCCCGCCAAATCCTCCGGGCGCTTTCCTCGTAGTCCCACTCGGTCGATAGAGGCCGCCAGCCATATCCATCCGCGAGGATGTGGGACGTCCTGAGGATCGTGCCGAAGGGGTCCGAGATACCCCAATCCGCCGGGGCAAGCCAAGAGCTCTGGGCGCCTTTACCGCCTTCGCCCAGAACCCAGAAGTTGTATATCAAGTCTTCCGGACGATGTCCGGGCGCGAGGGTCAGATCGCCTTGGGCGACCGCGTCGCGCAAGATGCCCAGCATGACGTTGACCGTGCGCAGGCCCGCCGTGCGCAACTGCCAGATGCTGACCTCGGAAACCTTCTGCGTGATGGCTTCCCCGCCGACGATCTGAAAGAAGCGGGCATCATCGGGATTAAGCCGGGAGAAGACAAGTGTCGCAACGCCGACAGCTAACATGCGCTCCCGGGGACGGCCCCGAAATGTGGCGGCCCGCTCAATGAGGGCGTGTTGGCTGTTTACGCTCCGGACGGAAAGGGCGATGATGATTTCTTCTTTGCAGGAGAAGTGCTGATAGACCGTGGCTTTGGAGCAATCCGCGGCCTTGGCGATTCGAGCCATGGTCAGGCCGTGGTAACCGCGTTTCAGAAACAAGGACCGGGCAACTTCAAGGACCAGTTCTTCCCGGTTCCTGATTTCCTGCTTCTTGGCAGTGAAAACTCCCATGAATGTATATTAGTACTAAAGGTCACAAAAGTCAAGCATTCTCGTAAGTCTATATATGTCATATCTTAATGAAAATAAATACTTTACAACATATGGTCTCTTGGGGCCTCTCTGTGGGCATTTTCTGACCAAAGGTTAGAAATCAAGGATAGCGCCGGTTGTGTACGAGCTTTTCGTGAAACCTGCCCCGCAATCTCATGCTTCCTTCTGGTGGTGAGGGCCGGGTATGCGGGTTGGACCGGAGTCGTGCAGTTTGGTGGAGTGGGCCGGCAGCGCATATATTCTATAATTACTAGTGCAGGAGTTATATGGTTCGTAAGGGGATGTGCTCCCTCCAGGAGGAGACCCGTGGCAAGTGATTCCTGTGTGGCGGACAGGAATGTCCGCCCTCCCACGCGCCGACAGTGATGAGACCGGCGACACATGAGAGGGCGGGTTTTCCGACCCGCCAATCCGGGCGTCGAGAAGGAATGCCCTCGATGAAATCACGCAATAGATGCGTGCGTCACGGCTTCTTGACCACTTCCACGGTGTGTGAGAAGGTGATGGATTTGCCCGGTGG
>JADLCA010000092.1 GCA_020847495.1 Candidatus Hydrogenedentota bacterium
CTCGCGGACGCGCTCGCGCCGCTGCATCCGGGGTTGATGGTCGTCATTCTCGATTGTCCCGGGGCAGGGACGGCGGCCAAACCGCTCGCCGCGCCCAATCGCGTGCTGGTGTTGAGCTCGCGCAGCGACCAGCCCACGAGCACACGCTTCAGCGACTACTTCGTGCCTGCGCTCGAGGACCCGGAATCGGATATCGACGGCGATGGGTCCGTCACCGTGCTGGAGGTGTTCCAGCGCACGGCCCAACAGATCGATTCACTCTTCCGGGAGCAAAGCCTGCTCAAAAGCGAAAACGCGCTTCTGGAAGACAATGGCGATGGCGTGCCCAGTCAGCAACCCTGGAATTTCGCTGAAGAGCACAACGACGGCGCCGTGGCGTCAACGCTGCGGCTCGAAACGTGGAGCGCGCATGCCGTGACGGCGGAGGCGCCCGTTCCCGCACGAGGAGAGGCCCCATGAATGCGGAGGCGCGGGGGATGGACAGGCGCAGTTTCCTCAGGGAAACGGCCGCGGCCGCCGTGGCCCTCACTGGTATTGGGAGCGCGCAGGCCGTCGAGTGCAAGCCCTTTGTGCCGGATGATTTCGATCGCTACGATTTTCTCTTCGCGCGGATCTGCAACAACAATCCCGCCTGGGGCTACGGGCCCGGCGGGGACAAGAACTTCCTCGAACAATTGAGCGATGTGCTTCGCGTGAAAGTGAAGCTGCAGCCCAACGTGCGCGATGAATACCCCGAGCAGGGGTTGAGCGAGCATTTCAACGCGCTGGTGGATCTCAGCTCGATTGAGCCCATGCGCAAGTTCCCGATGCTCTTCATGACGGGCATGGGGTCCTACCGCCTCAAACAGCACGAATCGGAGCGTCTGAAGGAGTACGTGTGCGGCGGCGGATTTGTGCTGCTGGACGAGTGCGTGCATCCGGGACGGGCCGATGAGTTCTACCAGAGTTCCTATCTCGCCTTGGTCCAATTGTTCGGACAGGAGGCCGTGCGCCCAATCCCCGAGGACCACGAGGTCTATCGCAGCGTGTACAAGATCGGCGAGCCCGATTTTCATCGGTGGAAACGCGGCGGCGTGCCCAGTCCCGGCAACACGGGCGTGTTCATCGGGGATCGGCTGGCGGTTTTTCTGTGCGACGCGGACATCCATTGCGGGTGGACCGACCCGCGCGATTCCTGGATCAAGCGCGCCGACAATGAAGAAGGCATCAAGACCGGCATTAACATCGTGGCGTACGCCATGGGGCATTGATGGTGCGCGCGCAAGCACATAGCCCGGTGGTGTTCGCGAGCAAGCGCGGCACGAGCGGCAATCGAGTAGGAAGACTCAAAGCAGTTCATCGGTTGTCAGTCACACCACCGACGCACCACCCAATCGGCACCAGGGCAGGAAGGGCAAGCGCGGAAATGTTGTGTGTCCTCTTTGGCCTGAAGGGCCAGAATACTGATAGCCCAGGCTTGGCCTCCGCTGCGCTCCGGCCAACCCTGGGCTGCGAGTATGTTGGCCTTTCAGGCCATCAGACAACCTCATGTGAGTGCCAAATCGTTCGTGTATGTCACCCGCTGTCGTTTCAGGCTTTCAGCCGTGCCACGGTTCCAGATAGGACTTCGCCCATTACCCTCGCGCCTGGAATCCATCCTGGGCAGTGGCGTGCTACACTGAAGGGGCTGCAATGACACAGGTAAACTCCCCCTTTCCGGGGAAGGAGGCGTTTCATGGACGCTGATGCGCATGAAATCGATCGCCGCAGTTTTCTGGGATCTGCCGCGGTCGTCACGGCTGGGGTCTTCGTCAGCGCCACGTCGGGCGCGTACATGCCAGACGATGCCGACAAGTACGACTTTCTCCTGGCGCGGATCTGCAACAACAACCCGGACTGGGATTTCGGCCCCGGGGGCGACAAGAACTTCCTGGAGCAATTGAGCCACGTCCTGCGCGTGAAGGTGAAACTCCAGCCCAACGTGCGCGATGAGCAGCCCAGTAACGGGCTTCCCGAGCACTTCAACGCGCTGGTCGATCTGAGTTCGGTCGAAGACATGCGCCGCTACCCGATGCTGTTCATGATGGGCACGGGCGCGTTCCGGATCGGGAAGTCCCAACTGGAGCACCTGAAGGAATACCTGTGCGGCGGCGGGTTCCTACTCATGGACGAGTGCGCCTCGCCGCGCCGCGCGGATGAGTTCTACCAGAGTTCCTATCTGTCGCTGGTAGAGATGTTCGGACAGGAGAGCGTGCGCCCCATCCCGGAAGACCACGAGGTCTATCGCACGGTCTACAAGATGAGCGAACCGGACTATGTGCGGTGGAAGCGCGGAGGCGGCGCCAGTCCCGGCAACACGGGCGTCTTCCTCGGCGACCGGCTGGCGGTCTTTCTCTGCGATGCCGACATCCATTGTGGCTGGCTGGATCCGCGGGATTCCTGGGGCAAGCGCGCCAACAATGAAGAAAGCACCAAGACGGGCATCAACATCGTCGCCTATGCGATGGGCCACTGAGATGCGAAGCGCATACAGAGCCGCTTGGGCGCTTGCAATCCTTGCGATGTTCTGTGTTCTTCCCGTGCGCGCTGAGCCGCTCCTGGGCACGGTTGTGGATGCTCAGGGACAGCCCGTGGGCGGCGCAGTCGTGTACGCGGTCGCTGCCAAGCACCCATTCCGCGTGTGCAACAACACCATCATGGCAGGCGAAGCGGTTCCGCGCGCGCTTTCGGAGCGCGACGGACGCTTCACCCTCGAAGCGGACCTTGCAAGCACGGTTTGTCTCTTCGCGCAGGACATGGAAGACGCCTGCGGCTATACGCTGCTTGAAGGAAACACGCCCCCCTACCGGATCGCGATCGCTGCGCCCGCGAAGACGGCCGTCCAGGTCCGCCGCGGGCCGGAACCCGCTCCTGGCGAGAACCTGACCATCGTGCAGAGCACAGGCGTTCCGGAACTCGCAATTGCCTACGAAGGCAAGACCAACGCGCAAGGACTCTACCGCATTTCGGCGCTGGCGCCGGGGAAGTACTCTTTCAGGACCTGGGAAGAGGTGCCGCAGGTGGGTTGCTGTTTCCGGAGCGTGGTCACACGCGCCGCCGAGGCCGATATTGCGCCAGGCAGCGCGCCGGAGATTACCTTGGGAGGCACGGACCTTCCCACTGTGAAAGGCCGCATTGCGAGCAGCGAAGGCGAACCCCTGCACGGCGTCTGGGTCCGCCTGCTGCCCAAGACCCCGCAGGTAGGCAACCCAGTCGTCCATTCCGCGGTCACCGGACGCGACGGAACGTACACGATCTACGACGTGCCCACGGGTGCGTATGAAGTCCGCGGCTTTCGCCGTCTGGCCTTGAACGATTCCGCGCGCACCTTGGAGGCTACCGCCGATTTCACCGTGGAAGAGGGTGCGAAAGAGGCCACCTGCGATATCGCCGTTGACCTCGCTCCCTTCATGCCGCTGGAGGCCGGGCAGGACGCGCCCTCGATCGACGCGACCGCGCTCTCCGGGGAGAAAGTCCGGCTGAGCGACTTCAAGGGCCAGCAAGTGATTATCCACTTCTACGCGGCGTGGTGCGCGATCTGCGTGGAGACCATTGGCTCCTTCGACGACATCGCCAAGAAGATCGGAGGGCCCGGCGCGGTGGCCGTGCTGGGGATCAGCCTCGACGAGAGCGAGGCGGAAGCGCGCACGTTTGCCGCCGAAAAAGGCATTCAGCACCCCGTTATCTACGCGGGCCCCTGGGCCGAAAGTGAAATCCGAAAGGCATATCGCGTCATTAATGTTCCCACCACGGTAATCGTCGGTCCCGATGGTACGATCTCCCACATCGACCTCTACGGCGAGGTCCTCCAGAAGTACCTTCGCGAGCACATGCAGGCCCGGCGGTAGATCCCGGCTTTGTTCACGTGCTCTACCCGCTCCACTTGTTGTAGAATGCGGACGCGCGCGAACAAGGTGTGACGTCCGCGCCGGGCTCTCAACACCGCAACAACGAGAGGGAGGGGACATGACCCGCCGTGATTTCATGAAGGCCACGACTGCGGGCGCCATTGCTTCGTCCGGCGGCGTGGCTGCCGCCGCATCGGCGGAGGGCAAGGGCCTGCCGCAAACACAAAGCCAGCCATTGCCGGACCTGGGAACGCACTGGCCCATCTTCGAGAAGCTCTCGGCAAAGTGCCGCCCGAAGATGAGCTTCCTCGAGGACAAGTACACAGACCCATTGGGATGGGCCGATGAGGCCCGGGCTTTACTGCTGGCCGACCTGCACTACACGCCCGAGCCTTGCAACCCCGCACCCGAAGTAACGGACCGGGCGGACCTCGGCGCCTACACGCGCGAGCGCATCGAGATCAGCACGACACCCGAGATCCGCGTTCCCGCTTACCTGCTCATTCCCAAAGATGCGCCCAAGCCGTGTCCGGCGGCGGTGTGCTTGCACGACCACGGCGGATTCTACTTCTGGGGGAAGGAGAAGCTTGTCCAAGTCGAGAACGAGCACCCGGCGCTCACCGAATACAAAAAGGTCTACTACGGCGGCCGCAGTATCGCGGATGAATTGGCAAAGCGGGGCTTCGTGGTGATCGTGCCGGATATGCTCCACTGGGGCGAGCGCGGCCTGTATCTTGCCGATGACCCCGAGCGAATCAAGAAGCGTACGCTAGAGGTCACCCCGCAGGACATCATCGATTTCAACGCCCGCTCCTGGGCCCATGAGGAACTCATTGGGCGCACGGCCCTCACCTGTGGCGTTACGTGGCCGGGCATCATGGCCTGGGACGACTACCGCGTGACGGACTACTTGTTGACGCGTCCCGAGGTCGACCCAAAGCGCGTGGGCTGCTGCGGGCTCAGTTTGGGGTCGGTCCGGTCAATCTACCTGGGTGCGTTGCATCCGGCCGTGCGCGCGTCGGCGGCAGTCTGCTGGATGGCTGAGTACCAGCCCATGGCGCGCAACAATGTGCGCAACGGAATCGGATTCACCAAGCTGGTGCCTGGGCTTTATGGCGACCTCGATTGGCCCGACGTGGGCGGTCTGCACCTCCCAGGCTGCCTCATGACCGTGAACGGTCTTCAGGACAAGCTGTATCCCCTGGAGGCCGCGAAGGCGGCCGTGGAGAAGCTGCAGCATATTTTTGCGAAAGCCGGTTCGCAGGACAATTACGAGGGGGTGTATTTCGACGGCCCCCACGAGTTCAACATGGAAATGCAGGAGACGGCCTTCGCTTGGCTCACTAAGAAGCTGGCATAATGCAGTGCAAACGTGGGGCGAAATCAAGGGGAACGGCCATGAGAATCACTGCGGGCGTGTGCATCGGACTTTTCTGCCTGACGCTTTTTTGTCCTGTGGGGAGCGCACAAGCGGTCCCTCCAGGTGGCTACCCCGTCAGAACCTATGGCGCGACCGGCGACGGTTCCACGAAGGACACTGCCGCGGTTCAGAAAGCGATTGATGCCTGCGCGGCCAGCGGCGGCGGGACCGTCTACTTTGCGCCGGGCACCTACCTGTGCGGAAGCCTCCATCTGCGTTCGGGCGTGACGCTCTGGCTCGACAACGGCGCCACGATCAAGGGCAGCCCACTCAAGGCGGACTACGATCCCTATGAAGAGTTGGGGTTCGAGAATGATTCCGACCACGAGACCTCCTATTTCCACTTCGCATTGATTTGGGGGGAAGACGTCGAGCGCATTGGAATCCTGGGCAGCGGCACCATCGACGGCAACAGCCAGAAGCGTGGCGGCCCCAAGCCGATCGCGCTCAAGCGCTGCCGCTACGTGGACATCAAGGGCATCTCGATCATCAATGCGCCGAATTATTGCATCAGCATGCTCGGCACGGACGACGTCGTGATAGATGGGGTTACGATTCGCAACGCGTATTGCGACGGGATCGACCCGGATAGCAGCCGCAACGTGCGCATTTCCAATTGCCATATTGAGTCGTGGGATGATGCGATCGTGCCCAAGGCCAGTTTCTCGCTGGGTGAGCGGCGCTCCACCGAGAACATCACCGTCACGAACTGCATCCTGTCGACAGAGTGCAATGGATTCAAACTCGGCACCGAGTCGGGCGGCGATTTCAAGCGGATCGCCGTGAGCAACTGCGTCATCACAGGCCTCAAGGAGCGCCCTGCCATCAGCGGCATCGCCTTGGAGAGCGTGGACGGCTCCAACCTGGACGGCGTGGTGGTTTCGAACATCACGATGGTGAACGTGCGCGCGCCGATCTTCATCCGCCTCGGAAACCGCGGACGCGACATGGAGACGCCGGTTCCCGGCTCGTTGCGCAACGTGATCATCAGCGGCGTGGTCGCTACGGGCGGCAGCCTGACCTCTTCTGTGACAGGCATCCAGGGGCATCCCGTGCAGAATGTCGCGCTTTCCGACATCCAGCTCAATTATGCGGGCGGTCTGCCCTACTGCGGTCCAGACGAAGCCATCCCGGAAAAGGAAGACGTCTATCCCGACGCGGATATGTACGAGGCGCTCCCCGCGTATGGCCTCTATTGCCGGCACGTGGAAGGACTCACGCTCTCCAACGTGCAATTGAACTACAACGACGGATTCTACCGCATCCAGGCGATCGAAAACCGCGACATCCAGTGGACGGCGGACGGCGCCCCGCCCCAGCCTTCAGCGCCGGGGCGGCCGGGACAGGCCCTGTTGTGTGATGATGTGAGCGCACTGCGCATCAGCGGATTACGCGCGCGGCCGTCCAGCGAGGGCGATTCGGTGGTTCGTTTTGCAAACGTGCGCGACGCGCTCGTGGAAGGCTGCATGGCGCAACCCGGAACGGCCTTGTATCTTGAGGCCGTGGGCAAAGATACGAGCGGAATTCGCGTCATCGGCAATGATCTCAGCCACGCGAAGACGGCCTTCTCCGCGGGCAAGGATGTGGACGCGGCGGCAGTCGAGTTGATCGGCAATGCGGAGGCGAAGCAGTAAGCGTTTGCCAAGCGAAGAGACAGGCGAGGGCGCCTGTCCCACACGCGCTTGCCCGGCCTTGGTTTGCTCTTCCTTTCTTCCGATCTTTTGTTGCCTGAAGGCATCAGAAGTCTGAATCAAACAGAAGGGCCATAGATAGACGTGTGGCACAGGCGCCCCCGCCTGTGTCTTCACGCGATGTCGATTAACTCCACGTCCAATGCATCGACTTCCACAGGTATCCGCTTCTCATTGTACGCAATAGACACACTCTTCTTCGTTTCCTCCAGATTCCACAGCAGGACCGCACGCGCACTGGGATACCAGCCGCAGACCACGGGCTCGTCTTCCACGACATAGGGCACATCGCGAAGATTGGCGGTCGCCTCCTTCTTCAGCGCAAAGAGCGCGGGCAACTCTTCTGGTATGACTCGAACTGCTTCGGTCGCTGGCGTCGCTGCCTGGCGCGCGATCAACGTGGTCCCCGCCGACTGGAGCTTGCCTTCGGCGACATCACGCGCGTCCCATTCCGACAGGAACGTCCAGCCATCAGGGCACAATTGGTCCGTAACCTCGAACGGCACGCCCGCGGCGAGAAAGAGGCTGTAGGGGTTGTCGTCGCCGATGTAGCGGCTGGCCTCGCCCCAGTAGTGTTTGAAAGGGCCCACCGGCTTGTGCCCCGCCAGGCGCTCGTGGATCGCGGCGTGCTTGCGCATGGCCGGCGTCAGCACGTCCCAGTGGGATAACGGGAATGGCGTGATGCCTGACATATACATCGTGTTGCGCACGTCGGCCAGCGTGGACACGGCCAGCTTCGCCGCCATGTTCTGGGCGGATAGCTGGTCCGCGGGAAACGCGGTCGTCTCGCTGTAAGCCAGTTCCGGCTTGGCATAGCGCCTGTGGAAAAGGCAGCTGAACAGCTCCCCCGTCTTGTTCTTCACGGTGCCGAAGCTCTTGTCGTTGAACATGAGTTCGCCGACGCGAAACAGGGAGTTCGCGTAGTCGCTCAACCGGATGCCCGCCTTTTCGGCGCCGAAGTACATGATCATGTTGCCAATGGCGAGGTTTGGCGCAGCGGCCTGTTGCGCGCGAAAGCACGCGGTCAACTGATCGCATGTGAACTCGACCCAGGACCGCAGCACGTCGGAGAGGCGCCTCGCCTTCACATCATCAAGCAGTTCCGGCCAGCGCTCCGCGGCGTACCCATGCGTTTGAAGAAAGGCGTCGCGATGCTCGTCGCAGAAGCACCCGCCTATCACGCCGGGCCCCACCGCGAGGCGGAAGTCATCATCCAGGAACAGGCGGTCAAACCCCAGGCCCGCAAGCACCTTCACGGCCTCCACATTCTCCGCCGTTGCCGGCTCGTGCAGCGAAGTGCCCGAATACCTGCCGCCATCGGGTTTTACCGCCATGCGCCAATGGCCAGGCGGCGCGGTGGGCGGCATGTCGCCGGGCGCGTTCAGCGCGTCCCCGGGATGGCCCAAAGGAACATTGGCGGCGTGCGGCGCCATGCCGGCCTCGCGCACGCGGTTCATCCACTTCCGGATCACCTCGGGTTCGACGGGCCAATAGCCGTAGAAGAACCCCGCCATCCACACGTGCTGCACGCCCGACCGCGCGAAGACCTGGAGCAACTCCGGATTCGTCTCCAGGATCTGCGGGGCGGCGCAGACATGGAACTCGCGCGCGGCAATGCGAGCATCGGCGGCGGTCCATGCCTTGAGTGGATACGCGCAGGACGCGGTGGCGAACGCGGAGGCCTTCAGGAATGAGCGGCGAGAGATATGCATAGCTTCCATCCATTTCGGTTTGCGCGCCGGTACCTGGCCTGCGCGACGTGCTTGAAACTATGTTCCGGCGGCGGGGGATGTCAATTCGATTCACCTCGCGGGGGGAAGCCGAAAGCCCGCTTGCGCGTATATGAGGGCGGCTCCTGCGTTGGCAAGCACAGGAAACGCGTGTGGCGCTGGGCGAAGAACATCCCCCTCGGCCCTGCGGGCCTGCCCCCTTCAAAGGGGGACCGTGCATGCGTGCCCTTCGGGCCGCGCGTTCTTTGCACCAATAGCCCGCGTGCTGCTCTAGCGGTCGCTAGGGAAATATAGTTATAGTAGCGCAGGGGTACCCCTTTGAAGGGGGATCAATGGCGATGTTCTTCTCTTCATCCTTCCACGCCGGCGCAGCGAATGCTCTCAGTGCCGCCTTGAATCGCCGGTGACCCTGGGATATCATCGGTTTTCGTCATTGCTTGTCAGAATCATCTCCACGGCCACCAGCGAGGAAGGGCTTCGTATGGCACGGGTAGCATTGCGCAACGTACGGAAAGTGTACGCGGGAGGCGTCGAAGCGGTGAAATCCGCTTCCCTGGAGATCAACGACAAGGAGTTTGTCGTACTCGTGGGGCCTTCTGGCTGCGGCAAATCCACCACACTGCGCATGATCGCCGGGCTCGAAGAGATTTCCGATGGCGAAATCTACATCGGCGATACGCTGGTGAACGACGTGCCTCCCAAGAACCGGGACATCGCCATGGTGTTCCAGAACTACGCGTTGTATCCCCACATGACGGTCTACAAGAACATGGCGTTCGGCCTCATGTTGCGCAAATACCCGAAGAAGGAAATCGACGAGCGCGTGCGGGATGCCGCGCGCATTCTCGGGATCGAGCACCTGCTCGACCGCAAACCCAAGGCGCTTTCCGGCGGCGAGCGGCAGCGCGTGGCGGTGGGCCGGGCTATCGTGCGCCAACCCAAGGTGTTCCTGTTCGACGAACCCTTGTCGAACCTGGACGCGAAGTTGCGTGTGCAGATGCGCGCCGAGATCAGCAAGCTCCACACGCGCCTGCAGTCCACGATGATCTACGTCACGCACGATCAGGTGGAAGCCATGACGATGGGGGACCGGATCGTTGTGATGCTGGGCGGGGCCATCCAGCAGATCGCCAGCCCGCTCGAGTTGTACAACCGGCCGGTCAACAAGTTCGTGGCGGGGTTCATCGGAAGCCCCCCCATGAACCTGATCGAGGGAACCATCGCCGCCGAGAGCGGAGCGCTGTGGTTTCGGGATGCGGCCAACAGTATGAGTCTCGCCGTGTCGCCGGAGCACCAGCCCGCGATGCAAGCGTACGCTGGAAAGCGGACCGTGTTTGGGATTCGCCCCGAGCATTTCGCGGAGAATGCGACGCAGACTCCGAAGCCCGGCCGAAGCATCACGGCCAACGTGGAAGTCGTGGAGCCCATGGGCTCCGAGATCTACCTGCACCTCGCGGTGGGCGGCCACATCTGTACGGCGCGCGTGAATACCGACCGGGAGCCCCCGGTGAATCAGGCGCATGTGATCGATGTGAACATGGAGAAGGCCCACTACTTCGACGCCGAGACGGAGTTGGCGATAGGCCGCTAGATGGCGTTCTGCGGAGTTTGGGGCCTTGGCGAGGAACATCCCCCTCGGCACTTCGTGCCTGCCCCC
>JADLCA010000093.1 GCA_020847495.1 Candidatus Hydrogenedentota bacterium
CGCTTTGGTCCGGTTGACCAGGGCCAGATCGGAGTCGTCGACCATCCTGACCTTTCCCATGTTGGGCCATACGGCCGCGTTCGGCGCCGTCATGAACTGCTCCTCGCAATCGAGATGTCCCCGTTCAAGGTGTCCATCGTGATCGTCGCGGCGTTCCCGCCGGTACCAACGGTGCCCTGCAGGTACCCCCGGTGCCGCGCGCCCGCCGCGACATCCACCGGCAATTCCGTTTCCACGCTTCCTCGGGCGGTGCGCGCCAGGATCGTCGCGGAGCATCCCTCGTCCATCTCCAGCGTAACCCCGCCGTTCTGGCTCGTCAACGCCGCCCCTGCGACTTCCGGTCCAAGTACCCGCGCCACCACGTTCCCATTCGCGGTCGCCGCTTCCAGCCGGCCACCCTTCACGTCCGCATACACGTTTCCGTTGACGGTCTTCAAGGACCCGCCATCCGGCGCGTCATACACCGTGATGCGCCCGTTTATGCTCTCCGCGACCACATCCTTCTGCGGCCGGCGCACCTGTATATCCGTGTTCCTGCCCTTCACCTGCACGCGGCCGCAGCCCGCTTCCACCCACACGTTGCCGTTGTTGCTCTCGATATCCACATCGGTGCCCGAAGGCACGCTCACGTCGTAGACGACAAACAGCTCGCATCCATCCGGACGTTCCGAGGGTTCCGTCACCACGACCAACGTACCCTCGTGTTCCGAAACCTGAACGAGACCATTGACGTACTCGCGCAATAACGGCTCTTCCGCGGCGCCACGGAGGAACGCCCGGACAACCGCTTGCCCTTTCACCTCGGTTCCAGCATGCGTGGAAATGCGCACCAAACCATCCGCATTCTCCAGCCGTAATCTAGGAAGCGCCGACTGCGTGAACTGGCGCACCTCCTCCACATCGGGCCGGCCCACCACAGGAGGCACGGATGGGGCTACAACCTTGATCGAAAAAAAAACGACCAGTCCCGATACCGCAATCGCCGTTAGTATGCTTCGAACATAGGGCTTCATATCGCTTATTCGACTGCCCGCCCGCCCATCCGGTTTCAGGTAAGTCACGTCGCCACCCAAAGATACCGCGTGACTCACCCAGCCAAGCTCCCGGGTCCGCGACGTCCCTCGCCTTCGCAGGGCCGTCTAACAACGATGCATCAACCTAACATCGAAGTCCTCCTTGAAACCCGCCTGGAGACAGCATGGTCAAATTAGCAGAAGTTCGGGAAGAACTTGGACGACAGCGAGAAGGAAGATCGCGAGAATCTTCTTCGATATACGACATAAGGTAAATTTTAATAGACTTAACCGGCGGGACGTCTTGCCATCAGGGCCAGATCCAGCGTAAGAAAAACCTCCTTTTCTTGTACTCTCTGAGGGACGTCCCGCCGGACCCCGCTCATCAAGGAAACCAACACCAGCGCGATGGAATCCTCACTCATACTCCTACCGCTCGTCTTAGTACTTGTTACCCTTCTGTACGGCGTGCTTTATGCCCTCATCCGTGCTTGGCTGGACTATCGGTTTCGCATGGCCTTGCTGGATCGCGTCGACCACAATCCTCATCTGCTCGCGCCCGGGGAAGACCTGTCCAGCGTCCTCCATCTCAGTGAAATGGATCCCCAGGCCCCAACCCGCCAGAACTACGTGCTAACAGGGTTGCTGATCATTTGCATTGGGGTAGGCTGCGCACTCTTCGGCAGGGCCCTTCGCGTCGGCGAAGTCGCGGTCGGCACCTACCTGGGGGGAGTGTTCTGTTTCATCCTTGGGATTGTTCTAGTTGGACTTGGCGGGATCATCCGCCTCGCGTCGCGCAATCCAATTTCACGCCTGCACACCAAGCCCCCGTCACCAATCCCGTAAATCCCCGCCACGCGTGCCACCAAATCGGACGGAGCTATGGGCCGGTCTGATCCGGCCACTTCTTTCCACCGCCTTCGCAACCACCAGAGCCCGGAACCGTTGACAATCCATTCTGCGCATCGTAGACTCCACCTCACAAGGGGTGCGCCCACGAACCGGTGCAGATGAACACGTCATACACAAAGCACACAGTCCGCATGATGGGCGCCTTGCCCACCCCCACGAAGTTGTTCCACCAGGCATTTCGCACGCTCTCCGCTTCCACTGATGCCCCTCCTGACCTGAAAGACGTGCTCCTGGCTTACCCCGCGACCGCGGTTCGGCTGCTGAAGCAAATCGATCTTTCGCAATTGCACGGCACCCCCGCGGACGCGCTTCGCAATGCCATCGAACCCTGTCACGCCTACGGCGTGCTCTTGCGGTCGCTGCCTTTTCCGAATCTTGCATCGGAATGCGAAGCCGTGCTCGAGTCCATATGGAAGAAGTCCTGCGCGACAGCCCTGCTTGCGGCGCGTCTGGCAGGATTGTCGAAACGTGTTGGATCCACGGAGGCCTATCTCGCCGGGCTCTTCCACGATGTGGGCCGCCTGGTCCTCTGGACCCTTAACGGCTTGGCAATCCCCGAGTCAGCGCCGTGCTCGATGGGGGAAGCACCCAAACCCGAGCTTTCACTCCTCGGCAAGTGGTTTGTCGAGTGCGCTGGCCTTCCCGAACCGATTCAGGATGCCGTCTGGTTGAGACATGCGCCCACCGAGACCCTTCCAGCTTCGACCTTCCCCTTGGACCTCATTCGGCTGACCGCCCTGGCTTCGGAACTCGGCGAGACACTCGTATCAAGCGCCCCATCATGGGACCCCGATCTTCTCACCAGGCTCGCCATCCATCTGGATTGTGACTCAGCCCTCCTCGACGAACCCTTGGCCCATGCGCGTGCCGAATATGACCGCCTTTTTCCGGCACAGGTCTCATCCCCGGAAAGCGATTGGCTTTCGCAGGGTACCCAGTGCCTGTACTCGGCCATTGAGCGGGAGCTGCGCCGCGTCCCCCTCCTTTCCACGCGCATCAACCGCATGGAATCCGTACACCGGGCCATCTCCACCCTGGCCGGACAGGAACCGCTCGAAGACCTCGTCAACACCTGCGCCGAGACCATCCGTACCGCGCTCCGCGTGGCTCCGGGTGTATGCCTGGCCATCGATGAAACCAGCGCCAGCTTGGCCGGATGCAGTTGGCGTTCCATCGATACACCCTTGGCGCCGCTGCGCGTGGACTTGCACTGCGAGCCTGAAACGCCCGAACATGCGACACCCGTCACCCGAATCGTGCGCGACCTCGCCATGGGCAAGATCGAGGCCTCCTGGCACCCTCACGACAAAGGCGCCGGCATGTCCCGCGACGGCCTGTTGATATTGCCTCTCGCGTGCGGCGCCCGCAGCTACGGCCAGATTATCGTGGATACCAGCGCGAGCGGATTCGGCGCGAGGTCACACGACCACGCCGACGCACTCGCCCTCGCCCAGGTATTCGCCGCAATACTGGCCCAGCGTTCCCGAGTGGATCGCCTTTCCACGCGCTTGGAGAGGCTGCTCGAATGCCCGCCTGCGCCCTCACAACCGCATGAGCGCGAAGCCTCTCCCCGGGAGACGCCCACGGCTCCGAAACCACCGCCTGCGCCCGATGACGCCCTGGGCCGCGTGGCCGGGACTATTATAAGATCCCTGGAAGGCCCCATAGGCCTGATCTCGAGCCAGGCCCAGCAGCTCCTCATCCATACGCGTGACGTTCAGACGCATCGCGCCCTGGACTGTATCGTGAAAGAGAGCCGCCGCCTGAACCGCTTCCTGTCAGACCTCCTTGCGCTAGCTCCGCATCCCCGGCCTCAGTTCGAACCCACTCTCATCAACTTCAGACTGCAACGCTTCATGGGCGCGATGAAGCAACGCCTCGAAAAGCGCGGCATTACGCTCCACGAGTCGTATGCGGAAGGACTTCCACGCGTCCTCGTCGAACCGCGCCGCATGGAACACGTCTTCTCCAACGTGCTCGCGCACGCGGAATCCTGCATCGGCGAAGCGGGCGGCCAGCTCTCAATCCAGACCGACACACCTCCAGACCGCGCCACGGTGCGGATCCGGTTCACCTACGATGGTGCTGCTCCTGCCTATTCGACGCAGCGCGATCTGAACGCACATCATCTCTTGAACGAGCCGGCCGCCGTCGGCCTTGGCGCCTGCCGCGCCATCATGCGCGAGCACGGAGGCTCCATCGACCTCGAAGCCCTTCCCGGCGGAAGAGAAGCATGCGTCATCGCCCTCCAGAGCGCGGCCGCCCCCCTCGAGACGGGGGAAGCCGTCTATAGCTTTTCGACACTGCATGAAGACTCCGACCCCGCCCGCGTCCTCGTCGTGGATGATGACGTGGCCGTGCGCGAAATACTCAAGCAAACACTTCACATGCGCGGGTTCGCCGTAGACCTGGCCTCTGACGGTGTTCAGGCATTGTCGATCATCCGGCAGCGCCCGCCCGGCATCATCCTCCTCGACCTGCTCATGCCGAACCGCGACGGGCTTTCCGTCCTGCGTGAATTGCAGCAGTTGACCGATCCGCCCCCCGTGATATTCATGACGGGCAATGCGTCGCCACAGGTCCGCGAAGAAGCCTTGGCCCTTGGCGTGCGCGCCTTCCTCCTGAAGCCGTTCGAACTGCGCCGCGTCCTCGAAGAGGTGGACGGCATCATGGCCCACCACGGCTGACACCCCGCATGGAGGCAGCATCATGAGCGGCATATCCCTCGACCTTCCGGACGTCCGTGAGGTGCCCGGCCTGCACTATCCGCTCCGCATGCGACGGGAGTTGCCTCTCCACGCCGCGCTCCTGGCGCTCATATTGGCGGCCGTATTTCCAACCGTCGTTTTCCAAGGAGGTCTTATTTCCTCCGCGGACATCCTTTTTCAGAGTCCTCCCTGGGACCTGCATGAACCCGAAAGATTCAAGCTTCCTCAGAATCGCCTCGCAGTCGATCCCGTCATCGCATTTCGCCCCGATTATCTGCTGACGCGCGAGGCCGTCTCCTCCGGCGAATGGCCGCTCTGGAATCCCCTCGAATATGCCGGCGTGCCGCTGCTGGCCAACGCCCAAAGCGCCGTGTTCAATCCGTATCATCTCCTGCTGCTCTGGTGCGATGTGGACCTGGCCATTACGCTTTTTGTCCTCATCAAGCTCTGGCTTTGCGGCATGACCGCCTTTATCGCTGCGCGTATTCTGATGCTCACCCCGCACGCTGCCCGTTTCCTCTCCATCGCCTGGATGCTCGGCAGCTACAACTTCATCTGGTCGCTCTGGCCATTGACCGACGTCAGCGCGTGGCTTCCCGTCGCCGTCGTGGGCCTCGAACTGCTGCTTCAAGGTGCGTACCGCCGTGGCTTCTTCGCGCTCGCCCTCGGCGCCACGCTTATGAACCTCGCCGGTCATCCCGAAACCGCATTCACCATGTGCGCCGGCGCGGGACTCTACTTCCTCCTGCGCCTGTTCACGGATCGCGGCACCCGCGGCGCTCGCTTGAAGCGCCTCGGCGTAGCCATCGCCGCATCGCTGCTCGCCTCCACCGTGTGCATGGTCCAGTGGCTCCCCTTGGCGGAGTACATCGCCCACAGCTACACCGTCGAAGACCGTGCCGCGTCGTACAAACTCGAATTCATGCCTGCCTCCGGCATCGCATCATTGTGGGTCCCCCGGATCTTTGGCACACTCGCGGAAGAAACCTTCTGGTGCCACAGCAGAACCGACACCAACTCCAATATCCTCTCGACCCAATATCTCGGGATGGCCGTCTGGTTGGGCCTCGCCCTGCTCTTCTCCACGGGCGTATTGCGGCGTGGCCACCCACGGCGCGGACAAGTCGCGTGTCTGCTCGCCGCTTCGGCCATAGGACTGTTGCTTGCCTACGAATTCCCTGCCCTCGCCTTCGTGCATCAATTGCCTCTCTTCTCCACACTCCGGCGCGTGTACCATGTATGCTTCGCCGTATTCGCGCTCCCGCTCGCGGCCACGATCGGCCTCCAGGAGTGGTTCTCCCGGCCTCAGCGCGTCTCCTCACTGCTGCGGCCCGCGCTCGTCTTGGCACTCATTGCGGCCTCCGTGATCGCCTTTGTCCTCTGGTGGTTTGGCGGCATCATGAATCTCAAGGGAATGACTGGCTACGTCCTGTTTCAGGTGCGCTGCGCCGTTCTCGCCACCCTGTGCGCATCGCTCCCCCTGGCGCTCTCAACACGGTGGTACAAACCCGGCTTGTGCTGGGCTCTGCTCACACTCTGCCTCGGGCTCGACCATTTGTTTGCGTGCCGCGGCCTCGTCCCCGTGATGCAGCGGAAGTACGTGTATCCCGAAACCCAACTCACTCAATACTTCAAGGAACAGCCCGCGCCCTGCCGCATCGGCGCCGCGGAGGGCGGCCTCGCCGGAGGAGTACTCACCAACTATGGAGTGGCCGAATGGCTCGGCTACGACGGCCTGTACCCGGCACGAGTCATCCGCTTTCAGAAGGAACTTGGCACCAAGTTCTGGGACGCCATGGAACCCGCGTGCTCGCTCGCGTTCTATCTCAATAACCCGAAATATCCCCCGGTCTTTCCTTTAGAGGAGCGTCTCGCCTCCGGCGCCCTGGAACTGACCGATACCCGCGACGGCATCGAGATATACAGGAACATCAACGTCTACCCCCGCGCCTTCCTTGCGGGCCAACTCGAGGTTGTGGCGGGTCCGGATGAACTCTGGAAGCGAATGCGCGACCCCGGCTTTGTGCCGCGCAGAGTCGCGCTTGCCGAAACACCCACGGCCACCCCGGTGCCGTCAAGTCATCTCGATCCACCCGGCACGGCGTCCATCGCGGCGTATACGTCCACACGCGTCGCCGTCAATGTATCCGCAAAGGAAAGCGCGGTGCTTGTGCTCGCGGATGCCTTCTATCCGGGTTGGAAGGCGCGACTGAACGGCACAGATGTGGAACTCTTTCCCGTATATCATGCGTTTCGCGGGGTCATCGTGCCGGCGGGGGAGAGCAGGGTCGAGTTCAGCTACGAGCCCTTGAGTTTCCGAATTGGACTGGCCCTATCGATCCTGGCCCTTCTGGGAAGCGCCGCCGCGTGCTTTATCATCCTGCATCGCGCGCGGCTCTCTGCCCAGCAGCCGGCGGATCCCTAGCCGCGTAACCACGCGAATGGCTTCAAACGCGATCAACCAATCCAGCTTTGATTCGCCGTGCGTGCGTTCCCGAAAGACAATGGGCACTTCCACAACATTGAATCCCGCCTGCCAAGCGCGATACGTCATTTCAATTTGAAAGCAATAACCGTTCGACCGAATCCCCGCGAGATCAATCGCGCGCAGCGCATCGGCACGAAAGCACTTGAAACCTGCCGTGCAATCCGCGACCGGCAGTCCCGTCGCCAGCCGCGCGTACCACGTCCCCATCCGGCTCAGCAGCAAACGTGGAAGAGGCCAGTTCTCCACGCGGCCGCCTGCGGCATAACGCGAGCCAATGACGAGACCCGCTTCCTGTGCCGCCTCCAGCATCAGACGCACGTGCGCGGGGTCATGCGAGAAGTCCGCATCCATCTGAAATACGAACTGCACCTCAGGCCACCGCTTTAGTACATGCCCATACGCCGCCACGTAGGCCGCGCCCAGGCCGCACTTCTCAAGCCGGTGCAACACGCTAACCCGCTCGGGCACACGCTCTGCCCAGGCATCCGCCAGTTGCCCCGTCCCATCCGGCGACGAATCATCCACCACGAGCACGTGCGCCTCAGGCAGCGCCTTCAACACCGCATCCAGGATCGGATCCAGGTTGTCCCGTTCGTTGTATGTGGGGATAACGACTATGACCATCATCCAAGACCCGGCAGCAAATGGGACTGACGCCGTCTTTCGCGCAGGCTTTGCGCGCCGAGATTCCTATCTCGGCAGCGAAACACGGTGTCTGTCCCTGCCCCGCCCGCTAGCCCTCGACCGCCTGCACCCTCTCCAGCAGCGCCGCATGCATCGCCCCATTGCTCCCCACAAGCACCCGAGGCATCTTGCGCTCGATCTTGTTATAGCGCAACGGAGTTCCGTTCACATCGGTCAACTGGCCTCCGGCGGCCTCCACCGCGCAGCTCGCCCACGCGTAATCGTGCTCGCCCGCGCTCGGGCTGCATTCAATTACACACCCCTCGATTTCACCGGTGGCCACCTGAAACAGCGCCATCGCATTGTTCCGAAAATGTTGCGGCGCTGTGTGCAACGGCTCAAAGCGGCCCTTCGCCGCCACGACCTTCGGGTCGCCCGCACACGTCTTCGACACTTCCACCGGCCGCCCATTGACATACGATCCTTCGCCCTTGCGCGCGTACAGAGTCAGCGAAAGCAGCGGAAAATGTGCGACAGACTCAATCGCCTGCCCGTCCACGCACAAGGCCACCAAGATGCCGAAGTCAGGCCGCCCGGAAATGAAATTGGCCGTCCCGTCAATCGGGTCCATGATCCACACCCGGCGGTGCTTGAGCCGTTCCGGATCTTCCGGCGTCTCCTCAGTCAGCAGACAATCATCGGGAAATTCCGCAAGAAAGCGGTCCCGCAAGAAAACGTCCACCGCGAGGTCCGCCGAGGACACCGGCGAGCCATCCGGCTTCCGTTCCACCGTGAAGCCGCGTTCCAGGTACTCCAACGCAATCGAGCCCGCCTCCTGAACCGTCTCCACCAACCACTGATTCATGAACGACTCCCGTGGACAATCCGAAACACCGAGTCACGTACAAACACTCCATTGTGCCCGAACCCGCCCCGGAAAGCACGTGGAATCCCGCTACGACCATGTGGTAGACTTTCAGCGTCAACGGCAATCCCTTCTCAGCGCGCCCGTAGCTCAGGGGATAGAGCACTTGCCTCCGGAGCAAGGTGTCGGACGTTCGAATCGTCTCGGGCGCGCCATTTAACTTAAAGAAAGCCAGTCACTTACGAAAGTAAGCGACTGGCTTTCTTTGTGTCCATTGACGCTATACATAGCAATGTGTATAGTTCTTTTGTCACGTATAGTCTCCATACGGCGGCAAAAGGAGGGCGTCATGGCTGGACTTACGAAGCGTCCCAACGGGGTGTGGTACATCATCTACAGGGTGGACGGCAAGCAGAAGTTCAAGAGCACGGGCACGAAACGGAAGTCAGAGGCCGACACCGAGAAGAGTCGTTGGGAAAAAGAGCGGGCACAGAAGCGGGCGGTGGGCATTGATCCGGACGCGGTACCGGACGATCCCAAGCCGGAAGACTTCTGGAAATGCTATGCAGTGTATAGCGAAATGCACCTCCGCAAGTCCACGCGGGACTCGCGGGGCTGGGTATGGCGCCGCTTCCTGGAAGTCTACAACCCGGACACGCTCGGGGCTGTCACGGTAGACCGGATTCAGACAGACCGGGCCACCTGGAAGGGCAAGGCCGTCACCTGGAATGATTGGCACCGGGGCATGCGGGCGATCTACAACGTCGCGATCAAGGTCACGCTTCCGGGGCAAGACAAGTCCATGTATCGCGGCGTCAATCCGTTTGTCCAAGTAAAACCCCTCCCAGAGCACCCACAGGACAAGCGGGTACTCACCCAGGAAGAGATCGAGAAGCTACTCGCGGAGGCCGTCAAGCATTCCAAGGATGCGCGCGCCGACAACATCGCGGCAGTCTTCGCGCTTGGGCTGTATGCTGGCCTTCGGCGTGGGGAAATCACGGCGGCCAAGTGGGAGTGGATCGACTTCCAAACGAAGCGGATCAATGTCACCAACGAGGTGGACGGGTTCAAGACAAAGAATTCCAAGAACCGTTCGATCCCCTTGTTCAACGTCCTACTCCCGTACCTTGGCGAGCCGAAAAGAAGCGGGTACGTCTACCGACCAGACATCCCCTGGAAGCCGGGTGAATCGAATCGGCTGGCAATTCGGACCAGTTTCAACACGGTATGCACGAAGGCGGGCATGCCGTGGGTAACGTGCCACCTGCTTCGCCACACGTTCATCACACATTGCCTACAGCGGGGTTGTCCGGTTTGGGAAGTCGGGAAATGGGCAGGGCACTCGTCGCAGTTCATGACGGAGCACTACGGCCACTACATCCAGCCTGATGCAGCCACGCTGGACCTGTTTGGGAAATAGAGTACGACGAAGACAATCAACAGGTTGTGAAATACCAATTGAAGTGGGAGGGAGAATACTCACGAGTGCGGCAGAGGGCGCCTACAAAATGGACAGAAGTTAACGCCACGCATTCCTGAACGTCGAGGTGCTTGGAATCTCGCCAACAGCTATAGGTCGGTCCCGAAGCCCTTCGAGGGCTTCGGGGAGCCTTCTTGGCGAAGTGAGTCCGGCAACCCGGCGAAATCTACCAGGGGGTAGATTCCGTTCCCCTTCAATCTGGCCCCTGTATCCCGCTGAACGGGACATCTGAATCTCTTTAGAGGCGGCTTTCGGGCAGTAGATGCGGGCACGAAAGTTTTCGGAAGGACCGCGAAACGTATCCAAACTCTCGTGGTCTAGTGTTCACGGGCGCGCGCGCGACAGTTGCACACCGCCGTGGGACCTTTGGTCGTCGCCGTTCCGATCTGGAAGTGCGGTTGCGCTGTGAGGAGACCAGAAACTGCGAGGGAAGGCGCTGGGAGCCTTTCTCGGCATGAAAGAGGACGCGATGGATTTCCGGTATCGTCTTCGTGATTCGGTGTTCCGGGAACGCCCCTGGCGGCGCGAATTCGGCTTCAGAATCGACGATCTCGCACCCGGACGGGTGGACCCACCGCCCGCTCAACTCTTGAAGGATTGCTCCGGCAAATAAGCGATGTGGATGGCAACTGGGCGGGCGGATGTGCGCCCGCCCAGCATGTTGAGTGTGTTTCGACCGACGTCCCGTTTTGACCACCGACATCGTGCCGGTCTGCGATGCGTTACAGTCCGACCTTCGCGCTGAAGTTCGTGAGGAACCGTTCACTCTCGCGGCGATACTTGCTCATGACGGTGCGGCTCTTGTGGCCGGTGTGGCGCATGATGTCCGACTCGGGGAGGCCTTCGCGGTAACCCTGTGTTATGAAGCCCGCCCGGAGCGAGTGTCCACTGAACGCGTCCGGAGACAATCCGATACGCATCGCCGCGGCCTTCACGATGCGGCACACGGCCCGATCTTGCAGCCGACGGGAGAGAATATCTCCCGCAGGGGAGACTGCGCGGAAAATGGCCCCCTCACTGATGCCCGCTTTATCCAGCCATTGTTTCAAAGCCTGCACGGGACAGGTTGTGTCGTGTGCACCGAAGCCAATGTCCTTGGTCTCGGGCTGGCCTTCCTGATTCGTCTTGCTGCGCCGGAGCGTCACAACCACCCCGCGCTCCTGGAAGTCCAGATCGGCCACGTCCAGCGCCACGAGTTCCGAACGCCGGAATGCGCCGGCCAGTCCAAGTAGGAGGATGGCCTTGTCCCGAATACCGCGCGGGGAATCGTCGAGTACACACACCGCTTCCCGTACGTGCTCGACAAGGAGGGGCGCCGCCTGCTTCTGCGCCATGCCCAAGGTGCGCCGGATTCCTTGCATGGTGGCCCGCACCAGGGGAGCGCTGGCGGGGCTTGGATATCCAGCCGCCTGATGCGCCACGCTGATTGACGCCAGTCTCCGCTGCAAGGTCGCGGGCTTACGCGTTTCGGCCATGGCCGTTACGTACCGAGCCACGGTATCGGGAGAAGCGGGGAGAGCCAACTCTCCCCGCTGATGACACCAATTCATGAAGTGTTCCCAATCAGTCGTGTAAGCCCTGCGTGTGTTCTGCGCCTTGGACGCCTCAATGAATCCCTTCATGTTGGCGTCAAGCTGCGTGATGGCCGATTCGGGGACGAGTTCGATCTCGTGTGTCATGAGAGCATCTCCCCGGCTTCAATCCTTTGCCACGCGGCCCGCATGTTGAGCTTGCAGTCGTAGAGCAGCCTGACGTAGTCCTTGACGTCTCGTCCGTCCAGCCCTTGCTCGCTCGCCCCTTTTTTCAATCTCGTCGCCATTGCATCGGCCACGCCACGGCGGGCCAAGTGGTAGACGAGGCAGCGTGACATGAGTGGGCCGGAGTCTTCGCATCCCTCGAAGGTTTCTTGGCCGTCCACAGTGGTCGTGAATATCCAGACCACGTGCGGGGGAACGCGCTCCAAAGTGACAAGCAGTTGCCGCACAGTTCTCCACCTCAGCCCATGTGCTTCGTTGACGATGTAAACGCGCCCGCCCTTGCCGAAAGCGGAGTAGCGCGACTCCGCTTCGATGTCCTGCACCATGTTCGGCGTGAGCGTTTCCGCGTCCAATTCGGTCACGAAGTCCGCTTCCGCCACGTCTGCGGCTATGAGGCGGGCTATTGTTGATTTGCCGGTACCGCTCAATCCGGTCAGCCAGATCGCGCGACCGCCGAAACCCGAACGATCGCGGAGAGTGAGGAGAGAGTTGATCGCCTTGTCCTGGCCCGCGACTACATCCCACGTCATGGGCCGGTATTGCTCGTGCAGTGGTTTCATGATGCGGACCTCCACATGCGTTGGGCTTCGAGCGAAGCCCTCTTGTGCTTCTCAGCCGCGGTATCCATGTCGAAATCGGGAATGATTTCGCCGGGTCCCCACGGAAACCCCGGAAGAGGCGATCCGTAGTACTGTCCGTCCTCCGAGCAATAGAGGGCTTTGAAAAGTGAGCCTTGCCATTTCATCGCGCGTCCCTTTCCTTGGGACGCATGGAGTGCAGGCGGGCGGGTGCGGTAGAATCGCCGCAGGCCGTCGCATGCTTATCCCATGCGTTCGGTTTAGCCCGTCGTGAGTGCTCTAACACTCGCGGCGGGCGCTTCTACTTTCATGGCCGATAACATGCGCTTATCGGCCATCTGAAGCGATGATACCACGGGGGAGTTGTTCTGTCAAGTAAAAGTAGAAATATAGCTGTAATGAATAACACAATAACAGCATCAGAATAGGCCGCAAACAGCGCCTTGAAACGCCCAATTCCGACCCGATTGCCGTCCTATTCGGGTTCTATTTGGGCTTGGACTCAGGATGAAGCGGCCGGGTAACTTGGGCGTCAGCCAGGCAGAGCGCGGCGCTTGAAACAGACCGAACCGCTCGGCCCTCGACTTTCGTTGGCTCCAAGCAGCCACCGGCCCGTCGAAGTCTACCCTGTGGTAGACTTCTTTGCCCGCCCCCCGGAGGGGTCTTGAATGGGTCCCCCTCGCGTATCCTTCGTCTCTCGACTCCCATCTCGGCCATGGTTCGTGGATAGGATTGCGAACGATACGCGGTTTGCGTCAATAGACGATTGCCTGCCGGTCTGCGCCTTCAACGGTTTGACATTTCATTCCTCACTGCCGAAAGTTGTATATGCTTGGAGAGGAGCCTCTTCACTTCGGGTTCATCTCCTTTGAGACAACGTCCACTTAGCGGACGTTGCTCCAGAAGGCGAAGGGACTCTTCGTGGGCAACGATGGTAGACCAAATCCGGAAGAGTTGCGCCTGTCGCTGTCCCTGACGTCTCAAGTCTTCTTGGCATAGGAAGTGAATGCATGACGGTCGTCGTTGTTATTCCAACATACAATGAGCGGGACAACCTGGATCCGATCCTCGACGCGGTCTTGCGTGCGTTGCCTGAGGCCTGCGTGCTTGTCGTAGATGACGCATCGCCTGACGGCACGGGGCAACTGGCCGATGCTTGGGTAGAACGCATGCCCGAGCGGGTTAGTGTGTTGCACCGGCCGGAGAAGAAGGGTCTGGGCGCGGCCTATGTGGCTGCGTACCAACACGTGCTGGCGCGCTGGCCGGAAGCACAGTTCGTGTTTCAGATGGATGCGGATTTCTCCCATGACCCTGTCTATCTGCGCCCGATGCTGGAGGCCGCGCAAGGCGCCGGGCTCGTCATCGGCTCGCGCTATACGCGGGGTGGACGTGTGGAGAACTGGCCTTTCCAGCGTCTTCTGTTGAGCCGCATGGGGACTTGGTATGCACGGCTTGCGACGGGTCTGCCGGTCACGGACTGCACGGCGGGTTTCAAGTGCTATCGCGCCGAAGTGTTGCGCGCGATGAACTTGTCGGGGATCCGGTCGAACGGCTACTGCTTTCAGATTGAGACTGCGTACCGCGTATGGCAAGCAGGGTTTTCTGTGTTGGAAGTTCCCATTGTGTTTCGCGAGCGTGAGCGCGGTCATTCAAAGCTCAACAAGACGATTGCGGTCGAAGCCGTACGCGTGGTGACATGGTTGGGCATTCGCCGGTTATTGGGTAAAGAGCGGCGAGCGGCAACTTGTTGAGGTTCAGTGAGCGTGCGTAGTTTTGCGCGCGCGGATTAGGATGATCTCGCACGCGACCACGGTAGCAAATGCCAGTGCTGATACGCCGAGCCCCAGATAAAAATCCCAGGGGAAGTAAAACACGCGCAACTGGTGCTTACCCGCCTCGACCGGGACGCCGGCCTGTGCATGGTTGACCCTTCTCACCTGCACCGGCTTGCCGCCATCGGTGGCCCGCCAATCGGGGTGCCAGGCCTGGGACAAGACAACGACGCCCGGCGCATCCGCTTCAAACTCCAGGCGGAAGTCTCCAGGTGAAGTTCGTTTCACGTCCAGTTCCTGGAACTTGGCGGTTCCATCCACTGGGTCCTCGCTCACGAGGCATTCCTGCCTTGGGTCAATCTGGCAGACTTGGTCCACGACGGTGATACCCGGTGAAGGCTCAACAGCCTTGGCCACCAGAAAGGCGCGTGGCAGCGCCGATTCGCGGCGATATACGAATTGAATCCGTTCCGATTCCTCCGGCGTGGTCCGGTACGCCTCTGTGTATCCCCCCGAAGTGAGTATCTGCGATGTGATGATGTACCGCACGTTCATCAGGTCAAGTACCGTGGGACACGCGATCTCGTTGGGCGGATGCACCAGCAGCTCCACGATGTCCGAATCATCCTGGAACCAGATCTTCTTGTACAAATCGAGGTAATGGCCGTAGATACCGGGATGGTACCCAGTGACCGTCTCGATCCCATACCGCGCGGCAATCTGCTGAGGGAGGATGCCCGCCGTGTCGAGGATTCGGAACTCTTCCTTCGCTCGCTGGCCCGCAAGGAACTCCGCCACTCCCGACGGCGGCAACGCCTTCTCCACTGGAACCGCCGTGACCAGCGGAGCCCAGTAGACCAAGAACTCAGCCACCAGCGTGACAACACAGGCAATCTGCCAGACACCCGTGGGTACGCGCTGGAATGCCCAGAAGAACGCAAGTACTCCAAGCAGCACGCAGAGGAGAAGCGGCAACCAAAGAAGGGAAACGGGACTGCCGCGAAGGCTACTCTGCACGGCAATGGGAATGATCAGCACGGCCTCCCCCACAACACAAATCGCCGCCGCAATCGCCACCTTGACACGGCGTGCTTCCGCGTTGGAGAGTGCTAGCCCTGCCAGCACTGCGAATGAAAAGACCGTGTAGAACAGGAGCCGCCCCGGTGCACGGAATAGTGCGAAGCCGGGAACCAACTCGTAGGCGAGCCAGTAGAGTGGGCTGTGCCGCCCCAAGGCCAACACGAGCGCGATCAGCGCCAACACCCCGAACTCCAACACGCCCGGTTTGCGCCACAACACCGCCAGCGCCGCAAGCGCGAAGCACAGCGTGACGACTCCGGGATAGCTCGCACTTTCCCAGAAGAAGCCCATTTGTGCGTCGTTCTGGAACGGCTCCGCGTGAGGCGTCCCCCAGTTCGGCCAAATGAGACGGACTAGCTCCCACGGCGCGACGCTGTTCATCGTTGCGAATTCGTAGGTGACCGTCTCGCCGCGCGCGCTCAGCAGCAGGGTCTGCCGGACAATTGGGAACCACCAAGGCGCGCCTACAAGGGCGAACAGCACAAGGGAGGCCCCATACAGGACGAACGGTCGAATACCAACGTGCTCGCGATCAAGAAGCTTCCCGCGCAACAAACGCAGACAGACGTAAACCGTCACCGCAAGCACGTGCCAGTACACAACCTGAACGCTGCCCATTGCAGCGACAAAGGCCAGGGTCAACCCAAGTGCGGCCACGTCTTGAATGCGTTTCTGCTTCAGCAGTCCTTCCGCAGCCCACAGTATCCAAGGAAACCCCAGCATCGTGGATAGCACTTCCACGTGCCCCGCAAATATGTGCGCCCCGATTTTGCCGCTGAACGCGAACGCCGCAGCCGCGAGGAAGGCCCCCGCCGCGTCGCATCCGAGACGGCGGCAGAACAGGAAAGTCCCCCACGCGCCCAAGGTCACGTAGATGCAGAGCAGCAGCCCGAAGAGTCGCGGGTCGGGAGTCAACCAGAACACGAAGCCGAGGGGATTCAGCAGCGCAGGGAGCGGGTCGCCCACGATGGACTTGCCGCAGAACACAGTCGGGTCCCACAGCGGAAACGCGCCCCAATCCCAGAAACTGTGCCATTGGGCCGCACGATACGAGCTGTGGGCGCGCACGATATCATTGGCCCAGAGCATCTGGGTGGGGTGCAGAAAGACTTCCCGGAAGAACAGCACGGACAGCAGCGCCAGCAGCAGGAGATTCCAGCGGACCTTCTGCGGCCAGACGATCTTATCCCACAAGCGAGGCTGACGTTCCCGTTTCTTCCGCGCCATAGATCCTACAAGACCGCCTCCGCGGCCGGAATGCGTTCCTTCTGTTCCTCCGCCAACGCTCTCTTCACGACCTCAGCAACGCGCTCGGCCTTCAGGTCCGCCAAGCACCGAAAATCCCCATACACGCAACTGAGATGCCGGGGCGAGTACCGAAAACACGGCTGACACGCGAGCCCCAGTGAGACCTCCCGGCGCGGCGCTCCAGGTATCCGCACCCAAGGCGCGCTGGTCGGACCGAATATCCCCGTCGTCGGCACGCCCAACGCCCCCGCGAGGTGCATCAACGCGGAATCATTGGACACGAAGTGAGCGCACACATTGATGAGCGCGCACGTTTGGCGCAGGTCCATGGTGTTCACGACGTGCGCGTCCGCACCGATCCCACTGGCAATCTGCTTGCACTCCGTCGTCTCATCGGCGCCCCCGAATACAAGGATCGAGGCACCACAGTCCCGCGCGAGCATCCCGCCAAGCTCCGCGTAGCGTTCCCAAGCCCAACGCTTGTTGCGATGATTCTTCCGCGTGCTGCCGCCAGGATGGAACCCCACCAAGGTCCTTCCCGTCAGCCGGCGCTCGCACAGCCAACGCACGGCGTAGGCACGCGCGTGGGTGTCCAAGGCGAGTTCCACATCCGTGTCGGAATGTTGCGCGCCTGTCACGATAGAAGCCAGCCTCAAATTCTCATCGATGTTGCTGAGCGCATCATCTTCCTGGACGGTGTGCGTGTTGAGCCAGTTGCCGCACACCCAGTCCAAACGCCGGTAGCGGTGTCCCACGCGCATCTTGGCGCCGATCAGACGCGCGATGAGGTTGTACTCCAGGCGGTTGGAGGGATACCCGAGAATCGTGACATCAAAGCCCCGGCGCCGCAGTCCCCAAACGAACCGCAACGAGCGGAGTGCCCCCTCCGCGATGAAGTCGAACAGGATCACCTCATCCACGTACGGGTTGTCCAGCAGAATATCGCGCGTGCCCGCGAACATCACCAGCGCGGTCACGTGCGCGTCCGGCCGTCCCTCCTTCAAGGCCCGGAACGCCGGCGTGAAGAGTAATGCATCCCCAATCCCCGGTAGGCAGAACACCAGAATCCGCGCGCCTCTCTCCATATATCCCCCTTTCGGGAATGTGGCGACTCGGCTTCCAACCACCGGTTGATTGCTCTTGTTATCGCTCACAACGGCTCACTATGTCAATAGCCTTGCCAGAATCGGGCACACGGGTGTACCTTGAGGGCAATGCAGCAAATGGCTGGGGGGACTGACATCGTCTTTCGCGGTGTCTTCGGAGCGAAACACGGTGTATGTCCCTTGGGCCTGAACGGGGAATCCCTCAGATGCCGTCTCTGCGCAAGGAATGGCCATTCATCATTGCGGTTGCGCTGGCCGCATGTCTTTGACTCCGCTGTTGGAATCCCGGCACGGTGGATCAGCGTGCGCACGCTGAAGGGCTTCCCGCCCTCACCCTCTCCGCGTCCGAATTGGACTTCGGCGAAATCCTCCCGAGTGAGGCCCCCGAAAAGACCATCCGTGTGACCAACAATGGGACGAAAGAGATCGTCATCCGCTCCATCGCCTCCACCTGCTCGTGCACGGTCGTGGAATCCAAACTCGCCACGCTAGCTCCAGGGGCCAGCGGCGACATCATCGTTCGCCTGGCCGTGTCCGATTACCCCTCGAACAAGGTGAACACCCGCGTCTACATCGTGCCAGCCGGTTCAGAGCCCGAGCGGCTAAGCGTGGAGGTGCGCGCCACCATCAAGCCGGAGTACGTACTTACGCCGGAGGGAGCGGACTTTGGGGAGATCAAGTTGGCGACTCAACCGGTCAAGACAATCATCCTCAAGCAGAATGGAAAGGAGCCGCCAAAGATCCTCCGAGTCGACGCCTCGGGGAACGTGTCCGCCACGTTCAAGCAAGCCGCGCCCAAGCCCGCAACCGGCACGACGCTCGACGCACAACCGCGCCCCTCGGAGTGGATTGTGGAGATCAAGGCCGTTCCCGGACCCCTTCCTGGACCTCTGACCGGGCGCGTCACGATCACCACAAACATCAAGCGCATGCCCAAGATCGACGTGCCGGTGAGCGGCAGGGTCTTGGGACTCGCATGCACGATCACGCCCAAGGTCATCGTGTTTGGACCTTCCAAACCTGGTGAGACAGTGGCCCAAGTGCGCATCGAAGGCTCCAACGAGCTGCAACTCGCACGTGTCCAGTGTTCGGACGCTGAACTCGAGTTCACTAATCCCACGCGCACCGATGACGGCGCAATCATCTTTGATGTGAAGCTCACCACAGGCGCCACTCCCGGCGACGAGGGTGGCAAGCTCCACCTGGAACTCATCGAAGGCCCCTCCCAACAAACGTTCACGGTTCCTTACTTCGGGACTGTGGCGGCTCCATCCCCGTAGCGTCCGGCTTCCACGCCGGGCGTCCTCTCGCTGCGTGCTCGGCTGCGACCGGGAGCATTCCCCCTCTCATTGGGAAGCCGGAAAGCGGCCTCTGAATAGTCTGATAGAAGGGATGTATTGCCTTTGCCTGCTTCGGCTTGCGTCAATATGATGTAAATAGGATACCCCGTTTCTAAAATCCTGCTTGACTTTGCGCGAAATCTGTGTTCTCCTATTACCGTACGAAGCAGGTGGGGGAAAAGTAGAATAGAGCGGTCCAGACCGTTGGATTGGGTGCCGCGCCGGGATGTCATCCGGACGGCGTGGTCTCGGACTATTCTACCGTGGGATTCTCTCAACCTTCCCTTCGTAAGCGGCTCGA
>JADLCA010000094.1 GCA_020847495.1 Candidatus Hydrogenedentota bacterium
TATGTAAAGAAAGCCATTCCCCTCCTTGAGGCACAACTCAAGAAGAACCCCAAAGACATTGACCGGATCGAGGTGCTCTTTTCCCTCGGCGAGTACTACCGCAGAACAGGCGAGACCGCGAAGTCCAAAGAGTGTTTCGCGCTGCTAAAGATGGTCCAGTACACGGATGAAGATGGAAAGAAAAAGGCTGGACACCCCTATTTTGTTGGCCTTGTCGAGGAAGTGGAGAAGCTGCCCCCAGAGCCTCCACCCGACATGCAGAAGGAAGCAGACGACAAACAGCCGCAGACATCAGGCGGCTAGTGAGGAGGCTCGAGAGTGAGTCTCTTTTCCCGCTTGTTGGGTTACGCGACCAAGGAAGAGGCGGCAGGGGCTCGCATGAGCGGGCCCAAGGCGTGGGTCGTACCCCCAACACGGAACTGCGAGTCCATGCTCCGCGCGTTGCCCATTCTGTTCCCGGATGGTGGCTTTGTCTATTTTGAAGGCACTACGGAATCCAGATTCGCGGCCTGGGCGGAGGCGCACGCAGTGGTGCCGCCGTTGAAGATTGCATACGGCACTCTCTGGCCCAGACCGGACTTCTTTCACATCCCCCTTGAGGCGAACTTGATGGAAGAAGCCGCCGTGCTTATTAAGCAGCACGGAATCCGCCAACCGACTATTCACGTCCACGTCCACGACGGTGCCAAGGTGCTGCTGGAATGGCACGATGCCTTTGAGGACGACCCGATGTATGTGTCGACCGCCTTGTCCCGCGAACGTGTTGAGGCATTTGCGTCCGCCATGGACGTCGGGCCAGTATCCTCTGTGACTTCCGAATCTGGCACCCATGACGATTGAAGACGCCCTAGGCCACGCCGAGTCTGTGTTACCCGGGATGCCCGCGCCACATGCGGATGAATGAGTCAATTTCGCTGGGCGCACATTGGCATCACTAATCCACTGCGCATTTCTGCTCGAAAACTGACAGAACGGACTGCTGTGCCTGCCTGGTCACTCGCCAAACCAGTAGGAGTAAAAGGCCGTGTTCTTGAGTGTGAAGCGAAGGCGCACCGTTTGACCTTTCAACTCCGCGATCCCGGCGTTCTCCCATTTCGCTTGGCCGTTCAGGAGATCGCCCTGCATGGGAATCGACGCCGCCAGCACCGTTCCGGCCTCGTCCAGCACCTCGGCGCGGATCGCGCCGGTGAAGGCATCCGCGTTCATGTACAGTTCGCCGCCTGGCATGGTGAACGGCTGGGTCAGAAGCGTGCCTTCCGTGTCGCCCGCGTCGAGCGAAATGAACCCGTCTCTGCGGAGCACGGCGAGGCATATCGCAAACACGCTCGCGTTCACGCCGCGGTCCACCACGAGCCCGTAGTTCATGCCGCCGGTGTAGTAGAACCAAAGCTCGTCGCCGCGCACGATGGGAAACGACGGCGGCAGCACGCAGGCCAGGTCGTAGGCGCCCGCGCCGAGCGGTGAGGACCCGATGAAGGGTTTGCGATTGCCGAGGCGCTGCCATGTCTTCAGATCGCGGCTGCACATCAACTGCACATCGTGGAAGCCGCTCCAATCGCCGCTCTCGCGATACGCCTTGCGCATTTCCTCGGGGATTCGCGGGTCGTCGAAGCCCGGCCAGTCCTTGCCCACCTTGCCGGTCTGGTGAAACATCGACGGCAGTGCGATGTACAGACCCTCGTACCGGAAGACGCCCACATTGTAGATGTCCACGTTGTACGTCTCGGGGATGTTATGGGATGGTTGCTGCATGGCCGGATTCGCGAAGCGTGCCTTGATATTCTCGCGGCCAAGCTCCTGGTCGAGGTCATCCGCGTGGAACGTCAATACCGGCTCGGTCCAATCTTCAAAATCCTTGCTGGTCGTCAACACATGCGAACGGCCGTGCGGACCGCCTGTCTTCAATGTGGCCAGGAAGGTGTGGGTCTGCGCGTCGTAACTCAGGTTGGACTCATCGCTTGATTTCAACGCGGGCACGTTCAGCAGCGTCCAGTGAATGCCATCCGGACTCACCATCGGCTCACGATCGTAGCAGTGCGCAAAGCCTTTGTAGCGCCGCGAAGGATCCGGGTCGTGCGGATCGTAGACGGCGTTCTCGATCGCGTTGGCAGGCCACTCGCGCGCGGGGTCCGGCGTGACAATGTTGTTTTCAAGCGATCCGTCGATCTCCTTCTGGCGAAGAACCGGCTTCGTCCAGTGAAGCCCGTCCGTGCTCTCCACGTAGCCCGTGCCGCTGCTGCCCCCGGTGCGGGAGACCAGCAGCCACAACTTGTAGACCTTCTGCTCGGGGTCCCACGCGGGCGCGCTGCGCGTCTGAACGGAGGTCTCCTCCGGAGGAGTCGGCCGGATGACCGCTCCCCGCTTCACGGGCGGGTGCATTGTCCGGGTGAGTCCGTCGATGGACGCGACGCCGCAGTCGTCGAGAAACAACTGGCGCTGCCCCAGAGGCACCGTGAACTCCGTATTTGCGCTTTGGCCAGAAGCCGAAGAAAGAAGAGGGTTAACCGCCAGCGCGGCTACCACAATTCCCCAGAATCGCGAGTATTTCCACATCACCGGCTGTTTCACTCCATACTTCCAGATTACGGTTGTGGGTCGTTCCATCGAGACAGAGTATCAGCAAATGACTTCCGGAGAAACTTCGTGGGGAGGGTAGTGAACATGTCGGCCCGTGCACGAATGCCCACTTCTTTCTGCCGTCCCTCCGGGACTGGATGGAGGGGTGAAATCCGGTTTACCCAGGACTGGAAGTCCTGGGCTATTCTCAGTTGTCCCTCCGGGACACAAGACGCGGAGCCGCGTGCAGATCGCTGAGCGGACTGGGTCAGTCCCGTCTGGGCGTCTCCCGCAAGTCCCGGAGGGACGATCGAAAGTAGCCCAGGATTTCAATCCTGGGTCACATGCGGCCTCCCCTTCTTTTCAGTCCCGGAGGGACGGCAGAGTCCATCATAAACCTTGACGCATCGCACGTCAGATGGCTCACCTGCACATGCTGGAGCATGTGCGGCCCACGATCAAACGCCGGTTTTCTGTCGTCTCTACGGGACACCAGATGCGGGCCGCGTGCAAATCACGTAGGAATGACGGGGTCAGTCCCGTTCAACCGCCGTTCTTAGTCCTACAACGTGGAATTTCGCGTCGCCGACGCACAATACCTCTCGGTCACACGAGTACTTCCGCCCACGAAGATGGACTCCCGCCCGCGCGGCCCCAACTCCCTCGCTCATGCATCTTTCTTGTAGAGTAAGGAGGAGTCGCCATGTTTCAGAACAAGTTTACATCCGATAGCCGCCTGGTCCTCTCGGTGCTCCGGGGGAAGCGGGAGGACTTTGGTGTCCTCGTGCGGCGGTATCTGCCTGCCGTGCACGCCGTTGCCTATGCACGCCTGGGCAACGCCTCCGACGCGGACGATGTCGCGCAGGACGCGTTTGTGCGGGCGTTTCAGCGTTTGGATACGCTTCGGGAACGGCACAAGTTCGGACCGTGGCTCATGACCATCGCGCGCAACGCTACGATGCAAGTGCTGCGTTCGCGCGCCCGTGAGGCGGAGATCGTGGCCGAAGTCCCGCCGCCGCCACCATCCATCGACCCCGACGTGGAGCAGCGGGAACTGCGGGAGTCCCTCCATCGCGCGATTATGCAACTCGATCCGGAACAACGGGAACTGCTCTTGCTTCGCTATTTCTCGGGCCTGAGCATTCGCGAGATGGCCACGCTTCTCGATATCACGCCGAATGCCGCCAAGAAACGCGTGCAACGCGCCCGTGAAATACTCGGCGAGCAGATGTTCGATCGTATTGAGAAGCCGGCGGAAACTAGGGAGCGGGACGAGCAGGTCAAACGGATCATGGGCGCGATCCTGGCCCTGCCCCTGCCCGCGAAGGCGGTTGCCGCGGCAGGCGCCACGGCGCTGGCGGTGAAGCTGCTTGCGGGCTGTGCGACGGCACTTATCGTCGTGGGTGGGGCGCTGTATCTGGCCAATACCGGGGAAGAGGAGATCCCAACGGTTACCGCAGTGAATCGCCCGTTGGACGCGGGCGCGAACTCCCTTGCAGATTCGCGGGAGACATTGTCCGTGGATCGCGAAGCGCCGCTGCGAGGCACGCGTGCAGTTGCACAAGCGGAATCGAATGCCGCTGCAAAGTCCACGGTCGGGAGCATTGCGGGGCGCGTGTACGACTCGGCCACCAACGAAGCGGTGGCTGGGCTTGAGTTGTCGCTCTACCCGGTCGAGTTGGACAATGGAGCGCAAAGGCGGCTCCGGCCCGTGGTCACGACGGACGACGGCGCATACCAGGTCAAAGACCTGCCGACTGGAACGTACCGTTTTGAGAATCCCACGTTGAGTGGCTTTCCCTATGGAGAACTTGACGAGCGAGTCGCCGTCCACGCGGGCAAGACGGCGACGTACGACCTGACGCTAGATACGGGGGTTTCAATCACCGGCGTCGTTACGGACGCTGACGGAGCACCCTTGGTTGGTGTGAACGTCGCGGGTGTCACCAATCAGGAGAACCGGTGGCGCAACACGGAGTCGGGAGACGACGGTTCCTTTCGAATCGTAGGCTTCGGCAGCGGCGGCACCGGTTTCGAACTGATGGCATTCAAGGATGGCTATGCAATGCCGACCGTGCAGGCTCCGACCGTGCCGGAGTCCGGATTGCACGGCGTTAACCTGGTAATGTTAGAGGAAGCGACCGTCAGTGGCAAGGTGGTCGATCCCTCGGGAAAGCCCATGCAAAGTGTTTGGGTCACCGCGTGGCCGCTCTCAGGTGGTGACGGACCCATTGGTAAGACGGAGACCCGACAAGACGGCTCGTTTACTATTCATGGCCTATTCCCGGGGGAGCACCGCATCGTTTTCGGATCCCCCGGTGGCAGTTCGTGGACCATCCGAAACGAAGCTGCGCGCGTCGCTCTCACGGCTGCCGAGAGGCGAACCGGCCTTGTCCTGGTAAAGGAGTCTGAAGGCGAATACGCGATCTCCGGCCGCGTGGTCGATTCAGAAGGCAAGCCCGTACGTGCTAACCTCAGTATCCTCCAGCCTGTGTCGCGAAGCACATACAGCGACGACGATGGCGCGTTCCGCTTCGAGGAACTGCCAGAAGGCTTCTATATCATCGATGCGGAAGACTACAACACTTCCATGCGGCGCTCGAAGATGGTTGGAGTCGATGTTCCAGGAGCGACGGACCTGGAGATCGTCCTGGACACTCCGGTGAAGCTGTGCGGCGTCGTTGTGGACAAGTCCACGGGGGAACCCATCACTCAGTTCGACCTGTCTGTCGAGAGCGGGCTAATCGATCAAATCAGCGGGAGCGGCACGTGGGAGTACAAGCCACACGGCGACATTGCCGGCCGATTTGAACTGGATGGCGTTGGACCGGGAGACATCACACTCTTTGCGCGGGCGGACGGCCATGCGCAAGCCATTCACCATGTGCCTGCGCTCAAGGCGGGAGAGACGCGCGAAGGAATTCAAATCGAGTTGTCGCGCGGCGTGGCCGTCAATGGCCGCGTGATCAACACGCTTCGCCAGCCGGTGTCCGATGCCCTCGTTTACCTCGGCCCGATCCCCGAGCAGCAGATGCGTACGCACGCGGCCATGGACAAGACGGACGCGGAAGGCCGTTTCACCGTCCACGTTGCGCCCGGCGATACGCAGACATTGTCCGCGTATCACACGAGCTATGCTCCGGCGCAGACCGACGCGCGCCTGGCGGGCGAGCAGGTCGATGGCGTCGAGATCGTTCTGCCTGTCGGCGGGACCGTTGATGGTGTCATCGCGCGCGGTGAGCTGCCCTTGACCGGACTGCCCGTCTCACTGAGATGTGGTGAAATCCACATGGGCACTGCGGAAACGGACGAGCGCGGCGTGTTTCGCTTTGAGCACGTTTCCGCAGGTGATGGATCGGTCACGGCCTATTTGCAAGAGGGCGCGTCTGCGGTGGGGTACATTAAGCGCCAGTTCATCATGGCAGACAATCAGGCGGTACACGTGGACCTCGGCGTCAACGCGGGCATGGGTACACTCTCTGGGCAAGTCATTCAGCAAGGTCAAGCGGTGGCGGGGATGCGTCTCGAGATCTCCGCGCTTCA
>JADLCA010000095.1 GCA_020847495.1 Candidatus Hydrogenedentota bacterium
GGCGGTCATGCTGGTTGCCGGAAGCGCAGCCGCTGCTACCTGCGGACCCAAGACCTGGGACGACATGTCCTGGTGGGGTAATGGCGCGACGCCTGAGCCGTATCCGGATCAAGGCGCCGCGGGTTGCCCCGGCTCAGAGCCCCGGTCCTGCTATTGGTGGTGGCCGAGCGAACCGGACACCAATGCGGACGACACGGAGCTTTGGGGTAACCGAGGCGTGGTGTATCACTGCTGGGAGAAGCCAGTAGAACCGCCACCACCCCCGCCGCCACCTCCGCCAGCGCCTCCGACGCCCATCCGGACGCCGATTCTGCTCAACAACGTCCTGTTCGATTTCGACAAGGCTGTGTTGAGGCCGGAAGGCAAGGCGGAAGTTGACAAGCTCGTCGCTGAGATGAAGGCACATGCCGGCGACACCGTCGTGGTTGAAGGTCACACCTGCGACCTCGGCAGTGAGCAGTACAACGCGGCCCTTGGCCAGCGCCGTGCCGACGCCGTGAAGAACTACATGGTGGAAAGCGGTATTGCGGCCGAACGCGTCAGCGCGACCAGCTTGGGTGAGACCACCCCGGCAGTCCCGAATGATGGCGAGCCGAACCGCAAGCTGAACCGCCGCGTGCAGTTCAACATGACGTTAGGCGCCGAATAACCCCTGAGCTAAACTGAAATCCTGCAGCCGCCCCGGTGCGCAACCCACCGGGGCGGTTTCTTTTTGGGGGGAAGAGAAGACACGGACGGACACGGACCCGCACGGACTGACACGGACATGGCCGGAAGTAGCAAGACAAATAGTGAAGAGCACAGCCGAGGGCGACTGTGCCACACGCGCTTGCCTTGCATGTGGGGGTTCTTCCTCTCTTGCCGGCCTTGTTCTGCACGGAGACTTCAAGAGCTGCCGCGAACGAGGAATGGTAGAGAGACGTGCGGCACAGGCGCCCTCGCCTGTGTCCCATTGAGGATCGGTCCCTGTGCTCAGCTACCGCGGGACTGACTTGAACGGCAACACGCAGCGGAACCCCACCGTGGGCTGGGCCGTCTCGGGGAAGAGGCCTTTGCGGGCGGAGCAGCGAAGCTCCTGGGGTGGTGAATGCCAGGACCCTCCGCGGACGGTGCGCCGGGGTGCTCCGGTCTTCGCGGCCTCTTCGCGTCGTGCGGGGTTGTAGGGCAGAAAGAAGTCGGCGGTCCACTCGAAGACATTCCCCGCGAGGTCGTACACGTTTTCGGGGGTCTTGCCTTCTTCGTGCATGGAAACGATAGACGGCATGTTCAGGAAATCGCCGTAGTTGGCGCGGTGCGCGTCGGCATCCTGGTTGCCCCAGGGATACCTGCGGTTCTCCTTGCCCCGGGCGGCGAATTCCCATTGTGCTTCCGTGGGCAGCTCCTTTCCAGCCCAGGCCGCGAACGCCACGGCGTCGTCCCACGTCACCCCGATGACGGGCTGGTCGGTGCCGCGATACTCGGTCATGCCCCAGAATTTCGGCGCCGGGTGGCCCGTCTCCTTGAGGAATTCCACGTACTGCCCATTTGTGACAGGATACATGTCGATGTAGAACGGCTCGACCGTGTACTGGAATTCGGGGGCCTCGTCGGGCACCGCGTTGTTTCCCATTACGAAACTGCCGCCTTCAAGAAACACCATGCCCTCTGTGGAGACCTCGCGGCCTGATGCGGCATGGACCAGCGGCTGCTGGACGGCCCGGTACGATTCATTGAACGCAGCGAGCAGATGGGTTCGGAACTCGGTCGCGCTCTGCCAACGGTCTTCGCGCGGGAGTTGCACTGCCTTCTGCAGCACGGCGAAGAGAGATGGCGATACGTCGTCGCGCACGTCCTGCACTTCGACGAAATCATCGAGAGGTGTACGCAGCGTGAGCATCTCCCGGAAGATTAGCCCCACGGAGTACAGGTCGGCCCGCGGGTCCACTTCCTGGTGGCGCAACTGCTCCGGCGCCGCGTAGGCCTCCGTGCCAACGACGCGAGAGGTCTTGCCGTCTTGCCCGGGCTCGGAGAACAGACATTCCTCGTCGACGACCTTGGCCAGGCCGAAATCCAGCACCTTTGCGCGTTCGCCGGCCAACAACATCACGTTCTCCGGCTTGATGTCGCGATGAACGACGTTGCGATGGGCGTATTCAAGCGCGGCGAGGATCTGCGCCGCAAGGGCAACGGCCAGACGCACGTCCACCAGCTTGCGTTGGGTCCGGTGATTGCGCAGATGCGCCCGCAGCGAAAGGCCTTGCAGGAATTCCATCGAGATGTACAGGATGCCCTCTGCGGACGCGCCGACGTCGTGCACCGCCACGACGTTTTCATGGCGCAGCCGGCGCGCGACCTGCGCCTCTTGGATGAACAGACGCACGCCTTTCTGGGTGTGAACGATGCGCGGGTCCAGGAATTTCAGCGCGACGCGCTCGTTCATCAGAATATCGTGCGCGCGGTAGACGACGCCCATGCCGCCCTTGCCGACGGAGGCTTCAATGATGTAGCGGTCGGAACTCCGGTGGCCGGGTTCGAAATCGAGGGTGATTTCAGTCGAATTCCGGTCGGCGTGCGGAACCATGAGGCGTGCGCCGCACGCAAAACAGATGCCCCACCGCCCCTGGACGGTGGGAGGCACCGAAATGCGGAGACCACACTGAGCGCACGTTACATGAATCATGGTACGGGAAGTATGCTACCACGCCCACGCGGCCTCCGGCACTGGGGCCGGGCGCCGCGGATGCGGCAGACTACTCAGCCTCGAAGAGAAGCAACTCGGACAATGCGATGGCGTCGAGGCGCACGGGGATCCCCTGCATGAGGAGGTCCGCGCCGGATGCCTCCAGTACGCAGTCCAAGCTGTCAATTCTCACTGAGTAGCGGCGCTTCAGGTCGAGGCCTCGCGGGCGAAAGACATAGGTGCCCGGGCCGTCTGAACCGGTGCGCACAAGGGTGGCCCACCCCTTCGTGCGATCCGCCCCCGCGAATTCGACGGCAAACCAGGAGCCGTCCTCGACGCCGCCGGTGTCCGACGCGGGCGCGTGATGGTACATGCGGCAGGTGGCCAGCAGCGGGCGTATGAAGTCCTTGTAGATGGCCGCGTAGCGGAGGTAGCGATCGCGCCGCACGGGCGTGAGGTCATCCAGGCTTGGGGCGACGATTCCCGAGAAGATCTGGGGCGTGCCGAGGGTGTAGCTGGTCCGAAGGATGGTATCAAAATTCTCGGGGTACCCCGGGCTGATGTGGCCGGTGGCGCCGTGCAAGATGGTGAACTGCTCGGGCGGGAACGCGAGCGTCTGTCCGGCGTAGCTCATGTGTTCCTTTGGGATCGAGAGACCGTCGGTCAGGTAGTTCTCGTGGAAGTACCGCATCAGACCGAGATCGTTGCGCGCGCCGCCGCCCGCGCACTGCTGCAGCACGAGCTTGGGGAACTGCTGCCGGATGCGCCCGTACATGGCGTAACACGCCTCGTAATAGCGCCAGTAGTTGTTCTCGGGCAGTCCCAGTTGCACGCTGGTCAAGCCGCCACCGGTCTCTTCCGCGTTGTAGTCGACGCGGAAGAGGTCCAGATCGTATTGCTCGATGCACCGGACGATCTCCGACTCGACCCAGGTGCGGGCTTCAGGAATGGCGAGATTGATCGTGTCCTTCGGCGCAAGCCATTCGGGATGCTCCGCCGCGACGCGGCTCTCGCGGATGTTGCCGCGCCCGCCTTCCGGCTCCATGTAGAGCCCGAAGCGCATTCCCTTGGAGCGTACATAGTCGATGAGCGGTTCCAGGCCGTTGGGAAAGCGGGCAGCGGACGGGTACCAATCGCACGTGACGTCCCACCAATAGGCGTCGAGGATGAACAGCTCCGTTCCGATGGCCGCGGCAACATCCACGCACTTGCGCGCGCTATTCTCATCAAACGGCATGTGAAAGCCGAGGTCCGCGGGCAGGACATACTGGATGAGACCGAATGTCTCCTTAGACCGGGGTGGCAGCACGGAACGGCGGATGTGTTCGTGCATTCCTTGCACGGCCGTGTCCAGGTCCGCGCTGACGTGACCCAAATGGACGGCGGGCGTGGCGACCGTCTCGCCCGGCGCGATGATGCGCAGTGGCGCATCAGCCAGAGGGCCGAACTGGAAGGTGACGATGCCTTTGAGGTCACGCGAGAACTCCATCTTCCAGTTGGCGGTCCATTCCAGGTTGGCAATGAAGTGCTCGCCCGTGCCGTCGTTACGCAAGACGAAGAAGGGGGCATCGTGGCCCTGGCCTTTCAGGCTGGCATATGTCGTGTTCCACATGGGCAACGGTTCCCACTTGAACCAGCCCTCGAAGGAGTGACCGTCCATGGTGAAGCGCCCCAGGCGGAAATCCGAGCCACGCGAGAGCCGCCCGGCCCAGGGAGACACCCAGTTGAGCGCGCGGGGCTGCTGGCTCCGGTTCGTCACTTCCAGCCAGCGCGTCATGACGGGGGTGCCGTCGAGGGCGGTATGCACGGTGACATCGAAGCCTGCGGGCTCGTTCCTGAGATGAACGGCCACGTGCCGCCCGCTGGCAGTTTCTGAATCATCTGCGCCAGCCCAGGAGAGGCTCTCGTTGATAGGGGCTCCGTCTACCGTCAGGAGGAAGGCGGGGTCGGTCCACAGTTCATTGGGCATGGGGATGCGGCCATCGCCGGACCGGAACTGCAGAATCCACTTGCCCTCGGCCAAAGCCTCACAGCACACCGCGTTTCCCGAAGAGTACCGGACGGAATGCACTGCTCCCTCACCTATGAGAGCCTGTGCGAATGGTTCGGAAACGGCAGCTGCTGTTGCGAGCAGAACACTGGCGGAGGCACAAAACGCAATGCGAAGTCCTGGCATTTTGACCATGAATCCCTCACAACACCGGCTCACCGGAATGATTCTCCCCTGTGACGATGACCATTACAGTAACACAAAACGTGTTTCTCGCAGAAAGCTCCGGTCATTTGGGCCAATTTCCTGTACAATGGCGGGCGGTGGGCGTCGTTCCAGCGAATTGGAGGGTGAGTGGACCCATGGACATATTCCGCGAATTGGTGGACAGCCAAGGCGACCCGGTGCTTTGTCTAC
>JADLCA010000096.1 GCA_020847495.1 Candidatus Hydrogenedentota bacterium
AACATTCCATAGACGAGGACGGCCCCAAGGTCTACGGCATGGTCGCCGAATTCGACGACCCCGACCGGATCGTGGCCGCCGCCCAGAAAGCGTACGACGCGGGCTACCGCAAGCTCGACGCCTATACGCCCTTCCCGGTCCACGGGCTCGACCACGCCGTCGGATTCAAGAAGAACATGGTGGCGCCTCTGGTACTGTTGGGCGGACTGACGGGAGCCTCGGCAGGCTTCCTGATGCAGTACATCGCGTCTGTTGTGCACTATCCCTACTTGATTGGGGGACGCCCGCTTCTCAGTTGGCCGATGTTCATCCCCATCACCTTCGAGATGGGCATCCTGTTCGCGGCCTTTGCGGCGGTTTTCGGCATGTTTGCCCTGAATGGGCTCCCAATGCCCTATCACCCCGTGTTCAACGCGCCGCGTTTTGAGTTGGCCTCGCGCGACGCGTTCTTCCTGTGCATCGAGGCCAAGGACGACAGATACGACGAAGAAGAGACCCGGTTGTTCCTTGAGGGGCTGGGCGCCAAGCAGGTTTCGGTGGTTGAAGCATGAGTATTTCAGTTTCGCGAGGATGTTCGCACCGAGTGTGGGCAAGGGCCGGGATGGCGCGGCCATTGATGATGGCCGCGGCAATTGCGGTCTTTGGGGCCGGCTGCCATCAGGGCATGTGGGACAACTCCCGGATTAAGCCTTTGGAGAAGGCCACAAACGCCGCGTTCTTCCCGAACGGCGGTATGGCCCTCGCCTTGCCGGAAGGCACCGTGCAGTATGGTGCGCCCCCACAGGATGATTTCCTCCATACAGGCAAGATCGATGGTGAGTATGCGACCGCGTTTCCGTTTGAGGTCACCCACGAGGTACTCAAGCGCGGTCAGAACCGCTTCACCATCTTCTGCCAGCCTTGCCATAGCCCCATCGGCGACGGCAACGGCATGATCGTGCAGCGCGAGATGACGCAGGCTGGCAACTACCATATCCCGCGCTTGCGCGATGCCGAGCCGGGCTACTTCTTCGACGTCATGACCAACGGATTCGGCGTCATGTACAGCTATGCGTCGCGGATCACCCCGGAAGATCGCTGGGCTATCGCTGCCTACATCCGTGTACTCCAATACAGCCAGAACGCACCCGCCGTCGATCTCCCGGCGGACGTGCTCGAACGCATCAACAATCCCGAACCGGCAACAACGCAATCGAGTGAAGAAGCACACCATGATCAATAGCAGCGACCACCCCAAATTGGCGCAAGTGCAGTCCCGCGCCCTCATCATAGGCGGCGCAGGCGCCGTCATCTTCCTGGTGGGAGGGCTCTTCTTCGGACGCGAGAAGTTCTTCCAGGCTTACCTCTATGCCTTTCTCTTCTGGAATGGACTGGGGCTCGGCTGCTTGTCGGCCTTGATGCTGCATCACATGGTGGAAGGCCGCTGGGGCTTCATGATTCAGCGCATCCTCGAAGCGGGCACGCGCATGATTCCGGTCATGTTCGTGGTGTTTCTGCCCATCCTCTTCATCGGTTCAAGGTACTTATACCCTTGGATGCCAGGCGGAGCGCTGGCCGATAGCGCCTTGATCCACGAAAAGGCCGGCTACCTGAACACCGGCTTCTTCACGATTCGCGCGTTCATCTATTTCGGCGTGTGGATCGGGCTGACCTTCCTCCTGAACAAATTCTCCCACGCGCTCGACACCAGCGGCGATCAGCGCCTTGGCCTGCGGATGCGCTGGGTCAGCGGTCCGGGCCTCGTGCTCTATGTGCTCACAATCACTTTCGCCTCGACCGACTGGGGAATGTCTCTCGAGCCCGAATGGTTCTCCACGATATACGGGCCGCTTTTCATTGTGGGGCAGGGGCTTGCATGTCTGGCGTTCTCAACCATCATCCTGTCCAAGATCGCCAAGGACAAGCCCCACGCGGACGTGATGTCCACGGACTACTTCCACCATCTCGGAAGTCTGATGTGCGGGTTTGTCGTGTTGTGGTCATACATATCGTTTTCGCAGTTTCTAATTACTTGGTCGGGCAACTTGCCGGAAGAGATTCCCTGGTACCTGAACCGCATGAGCCCCAGCCTCAACTTCGTGGCGGTGCTCCTGATTGTATTCCACTTCGCACTGCCCATGTTCATTCTGATGCAACGCCGCGTCAAACGCGGTGCCACGGCGCTCGTCGTGATGGCGGTATGGATCTTCGTCATGCGAACCGTCGATGTGTATTGGGTGATTACGCCGGCGTTCCATCCCAAGCAATTGGGGCTGCACCTAATGGATTTCGCCGCACTGGCTGGCTTTGGCGGACTTTGGATCTACTTCTTCGTCGCCCAGTTGAAGAAGTACCCCTTGCTGCCCCTCAACGACCAGCGCATGGAAATGGCCCTGGCGAAGAGCGGCAACGGGCACTCGGAGGCAGTAGAACATGCATAAGGACACTCACGAAACCGGCACAAACCCCGGCTATGAGACACGCGACGTTGCGGGCGGCCCTGTTTTCTGGGCGTTGACCACGCTCGCCGTCATCACGGTCCTGTCCACGATTATCGTATTCGGCTTCTTCGCGTATTTGAAAGCGCAGCCATCTACTCCCGTGGAGCCGCTGCCCATGGCATTGGAGCGTGCGCTTCCGCCTTCACCGCGCTTACAGGCAAACCCGCCGTTGGATCTCGACGCGTACAACGCGGCCATGGCGAAGAAGGTCAATTCGTATGGCTGGGTGGATCAGGCCGCGGGCGTTGCGCACATCCCCGTGGATGTGGCGCTTGAAATCGTCGCCAAGAAGGGCTTGCCTTCCGGTATCGAGAATCATCATCCGAAGCCCAAACAGGAACCCGCGCTCCAGGCGCCCGGCGGCGTCACGGCCCCGACCGGAGCCGCGCAATGAACTTCCCATCGCATGGCAGACATGTGTGCGCGCTGATGATTGCCGCCACGCTGTGTGTGTCCGCGCACGCGCAGGTGCTGACGGCCCCGGCGCCCCCTGAGGTGGGCATCGATCAGAAGCTCGACAGCCAGGTCCCCCTCGACCTGACCTTTCGCGACGAGAATGGCAAGACCGTGACGTTGGGCAGCCTCATGGGTGGCAAGCCCGCCGTCCTGTCCCTGGTTTACTACGAGTGCCCGATGCTCTGCGGCGAAGTCTTGCAGGGAATGCTGGCCGCGTTCAACGAGCTGGACTTCACCATCGGAAACGAGTACCAGGTACTGACCGTCAGCTTCGACCCGAAAGAGACCAGCGAACTCGCCGCGATGAAGAAGAAGAACATGCTCGAACACTACCGCGCTCCCGAGGCCGCGGAGGGCTGGCACTTCCTCACCGGCGATGAGGAGAACATCAAGAAACTCGCGGAGGTCGTGGGCTTCCGGTACCAGTACATTCCAAGTTCGGACCAGTACGCGCACGGCAGCGGAATCATGGTGCTGACTCCCGAGGGCAAGGTCTCCCGGTACTTCTATGGGATCGAGTATCCAAAGCGCGATCTGCGCTTCGGCCTGATTGAGGCCTCCGAGAACCGGATCGGCTCTTTGGCCGACGAACTCATGTTGCTTTGTTATCACTACGACCCGATGACCGGCACCTACGGACTGGTCATCATGAGCGTCCTCCGGCTTGCCGGTGTGGCGACCGTATTGGGGAGTATGGCCCTCGTCGGCGGCATGCTGGTTCAGGAGCGCAGAAGACGGCGCAAGACGGAACGTGCCGGTGCCGAGGGATCGGTTGAGCCGGTGCCTACTCGATAGGGGTATCCACCGCGGCGATCTCCGAGTTGACTGCCGCGAGAACGGATAGAGAAGGAATCAAACGTGTTTCGGGTAATGAACAGCAGAGTGTTGTAAAGCTTTATGTCAAACGTACCATTAGCCCCAGAACAGGCCTCGACGATCGCTCCCAAGATCGATCTGGTCCTGTACGTCCTGACAGGACTGAGCGCATTCTTTCTTTTCGCGGTCTGCGCCATGCTGGTCTTTCTGGCGATCCGTTACCGCAAGGGCGCCAAGGTCAACAGGGTCATCGAGAATCCTGACGCGAAGGCGCTGGAACTCACATGGACGATCGTCCCCACGATCATGGCGATTGCCGTGTTTGTATGGACGGCCCTGGTGTTCTTTGAATACTCGCGGCCTCCGGAAAACGCCATGGAGATCCTCGTGACCGGCAAGCAGTGGATGTGGAAGATCCAGCATCCGAACGGCAAGCGCGAAATCAATCAGTTGCATGTGCCTCTGGGCGTCCCCGTGAAACTCACAATGACCTCGGAAGACGTCATTCACAGTTTCTTCGTGCCTGTGTTTCGCGTGAAGCGCGATGTGCTTCCGAACCGCTACAGTGACCTGTGGTTTGAAGCGACCAAGACCGGCACCTTCCACCTCTTCTGCGCCGAGTACTGTGGCACGGACCATTCCCGCATGGTGGGCCAGGTAATCGTCATGGAGCCGGAAGAGTACGAGCTGTGGCTCTCGGGCGCGAACGTGGGCGTGCCCGCGGCATCGGCCGGCGAGAAGCTGTTCACGAAACTCGGCTGCGTGACCTGCCACGAGGGGACCAGTCCGCGCGGTCCCGCGCTGAAAGGCGTCTTCGGCAAGGAGGTGCAGCTTCAGACCGGCGAAATGGTGGTCGTGGACGAAGACTACCTTCGGGAGTCCATCCTGAATCCGCAGGCCAAGCTAGTCGCGGGATATCCACCCCTCATGCCGACCTTCCAGAACCAGATCCGTGAACAGGACCTCTTCACTTTGATCAACTACATCAAGTCAATGAGTGAAGATAAGAACGCAACGAGTGGTACCACATCATGAGCACTATAGCCATTGCACCCGAATCGGCCTTGATGCCCAAGCGGCATTACGCAAACGTCAGACACAGCGTGGCCTCGTGGCTGTTGACCACGGACCATAAGCGGATCGCCATACTCTACCTCGTGTCGATCACGCTGTTCTT
>JADLCA010000097.1 GCA_020847495.1 Candidatus Hydrogenedentota bacterium
CCGTAGAATGTCTGGGCGGTGGGTACTGCGGACCGTTGGGACGTACGGGTCCCCTTGATGCAAGTCCGCGGTTTAGGACCGATTGCCCTGCTGATTAGCCCGAAAACGGCAGTTTCGCGGCGGGGACGCACTCCTTGACCTGCTTTCGTGGCTTTCGTGTGTTTCGTGGCGGGCTTTCACATTCGCTCGTTCGAGCAACGGCTATTCCCCGATTCTCTGCTTCGAGCCACCCGCGATCAGTCGCGCCCGCTGGGCGGTGATTCGTTCCAGCACCGCTGCCGCGGCGTGCTGGACCCAGGGTGGACGGCTCCCATCGAACAGCGCTGCGGTCCTCCACGCGCGCATGCGCCACTGCGACAGCACCGCCGCCAGCAAGGATTCGTCGAAAGGTCCCAAAGCGGCGTCGAGCGAGCCAAGGTCCGTATCGTAGATCGTGCCCAACAGCGCTTCCACGTCCTGAATCGTTGTGAGCAGGAAACGGTTGGTCGCGAGGTAGTCCGGATACCGCTTCGCGCGATCTTCCGGCGGTGTGACCTCGGCAATCGCATAGGGAAAATCCCGGTTGATGTGGGCATGAATCCCCAGCAAAGCGTGCTGGAAGACGCTGACCCTGTCCGATTTGGCGGCCTCGAACGCGACTTGCCACACCTCCGGAACCTCATCCAGGCGCCCGCTCTCGTAATCAAGAAACGCCTCGCGGTACAGATTCGCGAACGCGAGCAGAAACGCACGGGTCCAGTCGGGGTTGTCGAAGTAGCCATCGTCGATCGCGGCGATCGCATCTTCGGTGATGGTCCGGTACACCGCCGCGAAGACCACCCGGGCATCGTCGCGCTCGGCCAGAGCACCTTCGAGTTCGCCGAATCCTGCCAGCACATCCTCATACGTGAAATACGGCTCTTCAACCAGCGCGATCAGTTCCACGTCGCCTTCGGGTGCGCTACCGGCCTGACTGGAGACGCAGATGGCGCACACGAACAGAGCATGAAATGCATGTGCAGGAGACATAACAGTAGTGTTCGACCTTTGTAACACGTAAGCGATTCCTGAAGAGACCGATGATGCGTTGAAAGTGTAGCACATTCCACAGCCGTCAGGCTCAAAAGGAAGTCAGCACGGGCAATCGCACCCAGACCGGACGACAAGGGGCCGCGTGCCCTTCCTTCGCCCTGTGGGGCGGCAACACACGAATCCCGCAACGAGTCTCTTGTAGGGCGGGATTTGTTCCCGCCTTCTTGGCTCCCACTTGCCCGTTGGAAATAGACCGGCACTGGTCTGGCGTGCATGTATGAGGCCTGTTGGGAATACCGGCAGCGATCCGCGCTTGAACGAGAGGGCGGGAACAAATCCCGCCCTACAAGAGGCGCTGAATCCCGCTCAGCCGGCACTGCCGGGGAAATGACCACGTCCCTGCTGACCAAGTCCGTGCTTGTAAATGCTGCCCACGGAGTGCGATAACGGTGCCGCGCGTCCTGGTCTGGATGGCAAATCATGAAAGGGTGGGCTGCTCTATGCGTACGTGTTCGATACTCTGCAAATTCGTGATGATACTCTGCATGGCCGGTCTGCTGCCGGCCGCTGCGCTTGCTGAATTCAAGGCCGGCGTGGCCACGGCCATCGTCACGCCAGACCCCCTCTTGCCGGTCTCGGGCGGCGTCGGCACGCCGGAACCCGCCCAGGTGAAACAGGGAGAACTCGAAGTCCGCGCACTGGTCCTCGAACAGGGCGATACGCGCGTGGCCATGGTGAGCGCACCGTTCCTGGGCTTCCCCGGAGTGCTTTGCGACAAGGTCCGGGCCCAGGTCAAATCAATCAAACCTGAGAACGTGATCATCGGCGCCACGCACACGCACAGCGCACCCGACATGTACGCTTTCCCCGATGGCAAAGGCGGCACGATGGCGGACCTGGGCTACATTGAGCGAGTCTGCAAAGACACTGCAGAAGCCATCAACGAAGCGACAGCCGCTCTTCAACCCGCCGGGGTGAAGATTGCCGAAGGGGAAGCCGCGGAGAAGATCGCGTACAACTACTACGCCCCGCAGCTTTACGACCGGCGCTGCAGCGTCATGCAATTCGCCGGGAAGGACGGCAAGGCCATCGCCACGCTCGTCAACTACGCCATACATCCCGAGGTGTTGGGACCCGACCAGGGCATCCTCAGCCCGGACATGGTGGGACCCTTGTACGTGCGGATCGCGGCCCAGGGCGGCGGCATGGGCGTCTTCATGAACGGCGCCCAGGGCGGCATGGTCACCGCCGACTGCCGGGGCGCGGACGGCAAAGACGTGCAAACCTGGGAGGAATGCCATCGGATCGGGCACCTGCTTGCCGATGAGGCCTTGCGCCTCGTGTCCGCCGCCCCGCTCCAGGCAGATCCGGCCCTTTTCTGCGCAGCAAAGAAGGTCGTCTTCCCCATCGAATCCGAACTGATGCTCGCCATCGTCAAGGGTTCCCCTTTGGGATTTCAGGTCAGCGAGAAGAATGAGACCGCAACCCAAGTCAATGTGGTAAACGTGGGTACCGCGCAAGTGCTCACAATTCCCGGCGAAGCGCTACCCAATATCGGCTTCTACCTCAAGCGCAACATGAAGGGGTCGCAGAACTTCTTGTTCGGCCTCACGAACGACGCGTTCGGTTACATCCTCACAAAGGTCGATTTCAACAGTTTCGAGCGCTACAACTACATCTCCCGGACGAGCCTCGGAGAGATGACGGGCGAGATCTACATCGCCGAGGCCCTGAAGTTCGCCAGCGAGTGCCCTGCCCCTATCAACTGAGCGGCGCATTTACAACTCATTCAATATAAACACCTTACAGAAAAAGAGCCCGACGTGACTCGTCGGGCTCTCTTCTACTCCCGGCGCTAAAGTTCTTGCGCCAGTATTCCGATATATTCCTCAGAACGGATTCTGACAAGCAGACCAGCGTCAGGATAAGGAGGTCCAAGATGGCTGGTATTACCTCCATAGGTGGCGTTGCCACAGGTATCAGCCAAGTCCAGTTTGAGACTCTGTACCAAGCTCAAGCACTCGTGAGACAGCAGCAGGCCGCGCGGGATGTGGGCACGGCAGCTCTGAACCTCATTCAGGCTGCCTTCTCGATCGACCCGGCGGTAGGCCAGAACCTCGACGTGTACGCCTGAGCCAACAGGCAAAACCGGCTGGCAAGACCATAGCACTTCCATCCTCGCCGCGAACTCCCCCGGCGAATACAGGAAGTGCTTTTTTGCTTTCGCGCAGGCTTTGCGCTTGCCTGGACGCCGGACGCCGTATTACCCTGCCCGCCATCGGCGCAAGCACTCCTTGAAGCATCGGAAAGGAAACCCGGCATGTCCCGGTTTGGCGTGACTCCCGAAAAGGCTCTTGAGTTGGAAGACCGGATGGCGGCCTGCGGTTTGCGGGAGGCGGATTTGGAAGAGACCTTCATTCGCTCGGGTGGTGCGGGCGGTCAACATGTGAACAAAACGTCCACCTGCGTCTATCTCCGCCACTCGCCAACGGGAACCGAAGTGAAGATGCAGAAAGCCCGCTCTCAGGCGCTGAACCGTTTCTACGCGCGCCGCAGGATGTGCGAGTTGTTGGAGGCCCGGAGCCAGGGACAGGCCAGCCCCGAAGCAAAGCGCGCAGCGAAGATCCGAAAACAGAAGGCCCGCAGGCGCCGGCGCGGCCAGTCCAAAGAAGCGCCGGACGTCTGAAGTCTCAGCCCCCGTCGGCCGTCGACTCCAAGGGCTGCCCTGGACGCCACGACTCGCTTGGCCAGTCGGTGGTCGTCAGATTATTGCGCTTGAGGTAGTAAGCCAGCTCGGCCAGCCCCACCGAAATGTGCTCATGGCGCACAAACACCCCCTGCGGAACGACCAGGCTTGTGGGGGCAAAATTCCAGATGGCGCGGACGCCTGCGTCGACCAGGCGATCCGCCATGGGTTGTGCCGCCTCGGCCGGAACGGTGATGATGGCCATATGAATGTCGTGACGGTTGATGACTGACTCCAGGTTCTCTATCGGCTGCACCAGCACACCACCCATTACCTCGCCGGCGCGGCTCGTATCCGCATCAACCAGGGCCACGACAGAGAGACCGTACTTCGCGAAACCGGAGTACGAGACGATCGCCCCGCCAAGGCGTCCCGCTCCAACAATGATCGCCTTGTAGATCTCATTGAAGCCGAGTACTTCGCGAATCCTGCCCTTTAACTCGGCAATGCTGAATCCCACCCGTGGCCGGCCTCGGACACCGATGGCCGCCAGGTCCTTGCGCACCAGGGTGTCGTCCATGGCCAGCAACTGCGCGATGTGCGCGCTGGATACCCACCCGTTGGCGTTATCCGGGATCTGTTCACCGACCAAATGGAAATAGTGCATCAGCCGCTCCAGAACCAACTGGTTCAGGACCGGCCCTTTTGACTTTCGGGACATGCCGATGAGCCTCCTACCCATCCCATGGTATCATCATTGTTCGGGTTAGATACAGTTAATCCAGCTCTGCACGGCGCTTAAGAAAGAAGTCCTGGCTGTTTCCCGGGAATCAGTCGCTTGACGCGAAATAGGTTTCGAAAAGTTCTTCAGGAGAACCCTCGTATTCCGCCCATTGCAGGTCCGAGACTCCCCGCTGATCGCCGCCATTGAAGTAGACAACGGTTTTGCCCTGATACGCACAAAGCTCCGCGTCGGACGCGCTAAGTTCTCGCACCTCCGGAAACCGGATCGGGTCGGGACGGTGTTCGTAGTCATAGGTTAGAAACGGCCGGTCTTCCGGAGCGTCTTCCCAGGTTAGCAAGTCTCCTGACCGCGTGATTCGGGTTTCAAAACGGCCATCCCCGAGAGCGTGAGCGTACAAGGTGTAGTACCAGGCTCCCTCGTGATAGAGGGCCGGTCCGCCCACGTACTTGTCGGTTCCGTAGAAGGCTCCCGAAATCGGCCGCCAGCTTACAAGATCGTTCGACTGCCAATACTTGAACGTGAATTTGGGCCATCGCGCGTCGTCGGACTCATAGAGCATGACGAAACGCGTACCGTCGTGGCAGACGCTGGTATTGAACAAGCGCTCACCATCCTCGGAACGGATGACCACTTTCGGCGCCGTCCAGGTTATCAAGTCGGTCGAGGAAATCATCACGATCTCGCGAATGTGCCACCACGGTTCGTCCTCTCCGAGATACCCCGAGAAAACATACACCCGATCGTTCCAGACGATGGCAGTGCCGAAGTAGTGGTTGAGCAGCGGAATCGAAATTACCCGGTCGCGCTCGACATCACGAATGCGGAATCCATCTTCATGAAAACGATACTGGACGGGTTCATCGGGCGTTTCGTGTTGTTTCCGGAAATTCTCCAGACGATACAGGCGATCCTTGAATACAAATGGCGTTGCCTCAAGATAGGCGCCGGGAATGACGCCTTTTTTTACAAGAGGGTTCCCGTTCCAGCGGGCGCCGGTGCCCCTCGCTTGGGATGGGCTCTCCGAGAAGCCAGGCAAGGCGACGAAGACCCAACTGCAAAGAACCAGTAGTTTGGCGAGGACAAACGTCCGTCCAACCATCTTGATCAATCGTTTCGACAACACAGGAATCCTCGGTGACATCGGTTTCGCCGGCATGGGGACACGTCTATCGTAGCGGAATCTATTGGCGGGGTCGAATGAAGCGAACCATCGGGAGAATACTCCGCCTTCGTGGGGGATGATGATCGCCAATGCGGCGGTTCACTCCCGCGCGCGGCCGCCGGGACCAGCGCCAACTTCGCGGCCGAGGGAGCGGATACGGCCCTGCAAACAAACCCGGCATTCCTGGGATGTCTCCTGAATGCAGGCCTTGGCGGGGTAGATCTGATAGAGCGCACGGTACTTGGGTGGTGTCATGTTCGGCATGATCACGTTGGCTCCGCGTTGCAGGCCCAGCTCGCGCCCGCTCGCGAGGTTCAGCGTGGCCAACGCCGTCGTACTGGGGATATTGGCCTGAGGACACATCAGCCGCGTGAGCGCCACCACTTTGTAGGTCATGGCCTCCGTGTTGGGAACTTGCTCGCTGGGCGCCAGCGGCGTTCCCCACGATCCGTCGCCGAGCGGCGTGTCCGGGTGCGAGATGTAAGGGCCAACCCCAATCATGTCGAGGTCCAAGGTGTGGAACAGCTCGAGGTCGTTTGCCAGGCTGTCATAGGACTGGCCCGGGATCCCAATCATGACCCCGCTGCCCACTTCATACCCCAGATCCCGCAGGCGCTTGAGAATAGCAAGGCGGTCCTCCGGCGGCCGCGCCGGGTGCGGGGGATGAATCTGCAGGAATAGCTTGTAGTCGGATGTCTCAAAGCGAAGCAGATAGCGGTCAGCACCCGCTTCGCGCCAAAGAACCAAGTCCTCTTCCGGGCGCTCACCCATGCTCAAAGTCACCGCGAGCGGGGTTTTACTCTTGATGCGACGCACCACGTCCGCGAGCCATTCACCTCCAATCCCGTAGTCCTCTCCCGCCTGGAGGACTGTCGTGCCGTAACCGTAGCCTGCGGCTTCCTTCGCGCATTCCAGGATCTCGTCCGCGGTCATCCGGTACCGTTCGAGGTCCTTGTTCCCGGCGCGAAGTCCGCAGTATCCGCACTGGCGGCTGCAGTAGTTGGAGATCTCGATCAGACCGCGCAAATGCACCGCGTCGCCGACGTGCTCCTCGCGCACGGCATCCGCCCAACCGAACAAGCCATCGAGCCGCGAAGGATCCTCCTCGCGCAACCAATGGACAAGTTCGCTGTGTGTCAGTGTCTCTGTCATCTTGTCATCCTGCAAACGGCTGTTGAACGGGACCGGCCCTGCCCTTCTCGCAGACATTGTGCGCCGAAATTCCTATCTCGGCACGGAGTCTATCTCCCGCCCAGTTGACTTCGACGTGGCCTCCGGAGTACTGCCTCGCTCGCCGAGCGCGGCAGTACCAGAACGCCATGCTGGCCTTACTCCGCTCACGTTTCTCCCTGCGTGTCTGCCGGATCGGGCGCAGAAATGCATACGTAGTCTGCGGGATCCGCCTTCCCGCCCGCGCCTTTCGCGTCGCGTTTTGGCGCTCCCGCGCGCTTCGCATTCCGGTACATCTCCAGAGCCGCCGGGAACGGCTGAAGCGCGCGCTCGAATATCCCAAGGCTGTATGCGA
>JADLCA010000098.1 GCA_020847495.1 Candidatus Hydrogenedentota bacterium
CCGAGTCGGACCCATTCACCGGCGACGATACCGGCGCCGTCGCAACCTGGAAAGGGGAAAGCGACCTCGGCTCCATGCGAGACGAGTTCGTATACCTGCGTTTCCAGATGCGCTCCGCGAAACTCTTCGCGCTCCGCGCGGAGTAGTCTTGATTGCGCTGCGCCAAGGGGGAACGGGCGTCTCGCCCGTGAGGTGGCATGGGCATCCCTGCCCATGGTCTTGAATTTACATCAACGCTGAGGCGCGGAGTTCGCAGAGGAAGGCGGAGATCAATACGCCTTCCACAGATTCTACAGATGAACACAGATTGAAGAATGAACGACGGGATCAGGATTCAATGGCGTCCGCAGATGACGCAGATGACGCAGATGATCGCGAAACGAAAAGGAAATGTACTGAGACTCTGTGTGCGCTCTCTCTTGAAGCCTGAAGGGCCGGCGCCATACGAGCCCAGGGCAGAGCGAAGCGCCGCCCTGGGTTGGCTGGCACCTCCCAATCTTGAGCACTGAAGGCGCGACCCAAAGCCCAGGCCTGCAACAGGACGGGTTCAGTATCTTGCGAAGATCCGTACGAGCATTTCAGCACGGACTCCTGCGCCCCAGCCAGTGGCTTTCTGCTGCGTGAAAGCGACGTCAGTTCAGCGACTTGATAAACAAGTCGGTGAACTCGCTACCATGCACAATGGAGTCAGCAAAATAGGATGCAACTGTTGCCTGGAGACTCAACACGGCCAAAGTACCGAGCGCGACGAGAAAACAGAAGAGTACCGCGAGGCGCTCCCGCCATCTCGGACCGGTCTCCCCGTCGCGGGGCCGCATGATAAATCGAAGCAGTTGTTCACACAAGGCAACAAACGCTCCCAAACAGCACAGGTGTGTGGCAAGGACCCAGAGCGGGCTTCCAGTGAGTAGGCGCGCAACGACAGCAGCCGAGCACAGGCATCCTGTCAAAGCAAGACTGCGCATATGCCCTGATCTCTCCTTCACGAAACCTCCCATCATCGAAACACGCCAATCAGTTAAACAACAGCGTCAACAGCAGCTCTTCGGCCTTTCTCCAGTAATAGGCTTCTTTCAGGACAGTGGCTGTCAAGAACTGGCCAATGAGAATCATCAGTGTGTAGGCGATTCCATGAAGCCCCGCAAATGCTGTGGCTAACCAGAAGCGCAGCGCGGGGATCGTTATTTTGGCGCGCCACAGGTGCATCATCACGCAGTAAGAAATCACCACCACGCTGTGAGCGGCTGCGCTTTGAAGAAAGACAGTCCTTGCCTGAGAAACACCACTAACCTCTACCCACAAGAATCCATCCAGGGCCAGAAGTGCACATAAGACCGTAATGATCCGAAGACTCACAATTCGGTACCCTTCTGCAATGTCCGCAGATGCGCTAATTGTCTCGTAGTATAGTTTTCGGCGTACGCGAACTTCCAGCACCAGATGGAACAAACCCGCATGCACTTTTCGCGATTCACGGACGAACCGCCCGCCCGAGCTGCGATCATTCGGTATTGATGAGGGTGCCGCGGACTCCTGCGCCCCTGCCAGGGCTCAACAGGGGAGCGCGCGAACCCAGGGTTTCGCTTCGCTTCACCCTGGGCTACATCCCTACGCCCCTCCGGGGCCCAGATGCGAAGATGCGCGTTGCGGACGATATAGGCCGTCACATCGATGACTTGAATGACGCGCTGTGCTGCCGCGCTTGGCAAGCGAGGCAGTACCAGACTGCCGTGTTCTTCAATCTCCGTGTTCCACTGCGTTCTCCGCACCACTGCGTTTGAGTGCCCTCAAACCACGGGCGAGACGCCCGTTCCCCCTTGCTGGTGTCCTTTTTGGATCGGTGCAATCGGTGCAATCGGTGGATCAACTTCTTCGCTTGGTTGCGGCTACGCCCAGGGCTATACCCCTACGCCACTGGTCTTGAATTCACATCAACGCGGAGCGCGCAGAGGAACGCGGAGATCACGTCGTGCGTCCCCTGCAGCGCTTGCACCGCCTCCATTCCTGTCAAAGGCGTAATTCGGGGGACAGGGCAAACTTACCTATTCTAGAATCTCCAGGAACCCAGTCAATGATTCCAACGCAAGCCGTCTTTCGTGCCGATTCAGACGCATGTCAATGCGCATCCCCGGCTTCACTCCCTCGGCCTCGTCCTCCCACATCATGCTCATTTGTGGCTCGATCTGTTGTCCCGATTCCAACAACGAGCGCACATTCCTGATTATCTCTGCTGATTGCTCCGCGGGTATTGGAGACAAAGCGCACACGATCCCATCCGCCGGTGTACGATCCAAACTCGGGCGGAAGAACAGCGGCTCATATCCTGGCGCGATCACGAGAAAGGCCTCCGTATCGCTATCGTGTACAAACAGCAGCCACACCAAACCCATTTCCCGGTCAACGACTACCTCGTTCCCCGTATGAAAAAGCAGCGCGTCAGACAAATTCCTATCGGGCGTACCGGTCGATTCAATCACATAGTCATAGCGGTTCTTCACAACAAGGAACAGCGCTTCGTCAATAGCCTTGCCCGTTTGGGCGTCCACAATGGAAAGGACCCCCCTGGGTGTCCGAGAAACACTGTAGTGGGGAATTGGTATGACGCACCCTGCAGATAGTAGAAGCACCGTCCCGGCAAGATAGGCGGCGCATCTTCTCCTCATTGAAGCCTCCCAACGCACAAGTCATGCACTGCAGCTCACACTCGAGTGCGCAAGCATCTCAACTGTACTCCCCAGAACGAAGGACAGTCCAAACACATATCCTACGGCCTCACAAACCGCAGTGCTTCTCCCTTCTTTGGCAACGCCACATGCCAGCGGCCTTCGGCGGCGGTTCCCGCGGCTTCTGCGGGTTTCCATTTGGAGGCATCGACGGTTACCAATGCGGGTTTGCCTGGAAGGGTGGCGCTTTCCAATACCGTGACCTCGAAGGCGTCCTTCGTGGCGTGGACGGAGAGGATGGAGTCCTGGAACCGGATGCGCGTAACGGTGTATTCGGGCCAGGCCGCGGGCAGCGCGGGGTTGAGCGTGAAGCCGGTGGCGGTGGGCGTGAAGCCGAGGAAACCGTCGAACAGGATTTGCGGAAGCAGGAGGCTCTCGAAGAACTCCTGGTCCGCGCCAAGGCCGCCCGCCGTGCCGCCGCCTTGCAAGGTGCCTTCGCGGGTGCCGTTGTAGTAGGCGCGATACCCGCCCGCGGCGCACACCTCGTCGTACCACTTCGCGATTTCCGACAGGCGCGCCGCGGCGTTGTCGGGCCCGCGCACTTTCAGGCGCGCCATCAGGTCGTAGTACGAGAAGCCCACGACCGCGCCACCGTCCTGCACCTGGCCGCCCCACGGGATCGACTCCGGAGCGGACCACGCCCAGAACTAGTAATCCTCGTTGCGCTTGGTCGTAGCGCGCGGTCCGAAACGCCAATGGTAGATGTCCGCGCCGGTTGACGTATCGCCCTCCACGACGCGATCGCCGCACATCCAATCCATGATCGATGCGGCATGTTCGGGCGTCGCGAAGTCGTAGTAGATGGCTTCGAGATTGAGGAAGGTGAATCCGTAATCGTGGCCCACACCGTCAGCGTCGATGGCGCAATAGAAGCGGCCCGTGGTCCCGTTCCAGAAGACGCGATTGCCGGCCTGCTTCACGAACGCGGCGTACGTTTCGAGCAGGTCGGGAGTCATCGCCAGCACGCCCAGGGGCACGTACCACTCCGGGTGCGCCGCGATGGCGCGCTCCACTTCCGCCATGGACCGCAGCGCGTCGTAATACTGAATCGTCGCGTAGCAGTCCTTATACCCCATGGGCAGGAGGTCCCAATAGTTGTTGCCGATGCCTTCGCCCGAACGAATGACCTTCTTGCCATCGACGAACGCGAGGCCGCTGCGCCCTTCGTGTCCAACCCACGTGGTGAGCACGAGGCCCTCCTTCTCCGCGTGGAACTCCTTCATGACGTAGAGGAGGGCCGTGCGCATGCGGTTGATTTGTGCGCGCAGGAAGTTGATGTCGCCGGTCCACAGGAAGTAGTTGGCGCAACCACGCACGAAATTCTGGTTGTTGATGTTGTGGCGCGTGTCGTAGTTGGTGAAGAAGGACTGAATGCCGACTTTGCCGCCCGGCGCCTCATTGCCGAACTGGATCCGCAGTTGCGTGATGACGCCTTTCCACTCGGGATGTTTGTAGACGGGAATCATCGTGTACTGGACGTCCGCGCTTTCGATGGGTGGGAAGTAGAAGCGCCGCTCCGGCGCAAACTCGCCGTGCTCCTGCGTGGTCCACTCGACGCAGGGTTTCGCGTTGCCGAGACCCGTGGCGCGCCAACGCAGTTGGAGAAACGGCGCGTTGAACGGGTCGATGGAGAGCGCGGGCGCCGTGGCTGCTGTGAAGGGCGCGTCCAGCGCGATGTTCCATGCCTGATCCTGGATGCCCGCATCGGAGCCATTGACGAGGGCCCATCCCTCTTGCGTGCGCTCTTCCGTGCCGTGCCAGGCGCGGTCGATGCCCGGCAGCGCGAAGTGCCAGCCCCAACCGCCTTTGCCCTGCGCCCAGAATGGGAAGGGCCATCCCAACTGGTGCGCGATGGACGTGTGCTGGTGCGTGGCCACGTAGCCTTCGGGATCCATCACGCGGCCGGTCAAGGTCGCGCTCCATTGCTCGCGCATGTAACGCCACGCGTTCTTCGTTTCGACGGCGGGCCACAGCGTTGGCGTGGAGAGCCACTCATCCCACAGCGTGGCCTTCGGCCCGCCTGGGGGATAATGCAGCCACATCATGCGGCGCATCGCGTCCATCTCCTGCTCATGGCCTGGCACGATGAATTGCGGGAAGTCATCGGGCACGGGCTCTTGCGCGCGAGCGAGCGTGCCAAGACCCAGTATTTGAATGGCCAAGAGACTCAGGAGTATCCGATGGAGCATGGTGTTTGCCTCTCATTCAGTAGGTATGGGTAGAGGATCGTTCCGTCCTCAGCACTGTGACCGCCAAGACCCCGAGAATCCAATCAAGAGCACAGCCGAGGGCGGCTATGCCACACGCGCTTGCCCTTTCTCGTTCCTGACGGGACCCGTCTTGTGGTGTCCGGGCCGCGCTGGACGGCGTTTCTAGGCCACGACCTCCACGAATTCCGTTGTCACCGAGTCCTTGTCGAGGTGGTAGAGGCGAAAACCTTTGGCGGTTGTGCCGTCGTGGTTATCCCGGGTCGAGGAGCAGCAGGCCGTGGTCGTGAAGAGAATGCCCTCGCGCTGCTCTTCCTGATTCCCGTGGAAGTGTCCGGCGGCCACGAGCCTCAGGTTGTGCCCCGAGAACAGCCCGAGAACTTCGTCGGCGTTGATGACCCGATAGGTGGTCTGGGGATTGAAGGGGTGATGGGTCATCAACGCGATGGGCCTGCTTTTATTGGTCTTTTCGAGCTGCTTCTGAATCCACTCCACCTGATCGGGCCGGATGGTCACATCGCTCTTGGTGTCGTTTGTGGAGTCGATCCCCATGAAGAGCCAGCCCTCCTCCTCGTTACGCCAGTCAAGGTCGCCAAAGAGTTTGGTGTAATTGCCGTAGATGTTCTTGGCGCGCATGTTCACGTCGTGGTTGCCGGGAACGGTGAAACGCGGCTTCTCGAGGCGCGCCAGGGAGGTCTGGGCGAGGTTGAGTTCGACGTACTGGCCATCGGTTGCCAGGTCGCCCAGGACAACGGTAAACCGCACGTCCTCACGGGCATTGATCATGTCCACGGCGCGGTTGACGATGCCGGTGCTGCGGGCGTCGAGGACGTGAATGTCGCCGATGCTGGCGAACGTGAGGCGTCCCGGACCTCCCGGCATGACATCCATTTTCGCGACTTTGTCGAGTCCGGTCCGGGCGCAGCCTGCCATGCCGGCGGCCCCGATGAGTCCGATGAATTGCCTGCGCGAGATTCGCATGGTGATGCCTCCTTCACAGCCGGGCCGTAGGGTTCGATGCCGGGTACGCATCATTGTGGGAATTGCGCGGAAGACATGTCAAGACGCCGGAACCGCAGACGGGATTCCATGGAGACGCCACCGCAATCGCCCGCATCGTCGGTGTCCGTCCGTGTGAGTCCGTGCAGGGTGGCCGCCGCGGTTCACCGCGCGGGGCGAAGGGTGGCCCCATCCGGTTCGAGCGCAAGGAAGCCGTCGCGCCGCACAACGCCCAGCTTCTCATCCAGCGCGACGGCGAGCGGATCGGGATCGCTCATGTTCAGACGCTTCCGGACCTCGCGCCGCAGCCACCAGAAACCCGAGTTCCACGAATACAGGTGATGCCCGTGGGGATGGCCGTCCACGGTGCTGATCGACTCGTGGAACGCGGGCATGACGGCCAGCTCTTTTTCCAAGCGCCACAGGAGCTTTTCGTCTACCCAGCCGGGGTCCATCCCGTGGATGAGGCCGTCGAGATAGTTGCACCCGTCGTTGAGGAACCACGACCCACCGAAAACATAGACCCCGCTGTGGCCGTCGAGCAGGTCGCCGTTCGCCTTCGAGATCACGCGCATGCCGTAAGGCGTCTGGATGCGCATTGTCGTCTCGAGGTGCCGCTTCACGATCTCATCGGGCAGCAGTTTCTCGCCGAACACCGCGTAGGTGAGCACTTCGCCATACAGCGAATCCTGGCCGATGTTTTCCTGCTGCTTGAGGCTCGTGGCCATGTAGCCGCCGCTCTCGTTGAACATGCGCCGGAAGCCGGCCTTCGCCTTCTCGAACTCCTCATCCGTAATCGTGTAGCCCAGTTCGCGCGCGGCCAGCAGCGCGCCGCAGTGAAATCCCTGGTTTGAAGACGGCGCGTCATCGTCATCGTAGGGAAGCTGATCGTGGTAGGTCTTGAACGACGCCAGTTCTGGCTTGAGCCGCGGCGGAACGTAAAGCCCGTCCACTTCATGCGTGCGCATGAAGCGGTACGCGCGGTCAAGCGTCCGCATATCGAGGTCGCCACCCGCGCGCTTCACAAGCGCCGACCAGATGAGATAATACTGGGCGTTGTCCTCGTAGTTGATGCGATCATAGAACACGGCCGCCTGAGACGCTGCGTCATACTGCGGCATGTCAAGACCGCGGCTCATATAGAAACCGTCGGATACCCACTGTTTCCATCCGTAGCCGACACCGGAGATGAAGATGTAGTCGCTCTCGGGACGCAAGAGGTTGCGCCGCAGCAGCAGATACGACGTGTTACGCAGAATGGCCTCGAGCCCCGAGTTGTTGAATCCCTTGGCGTTCGCGAGCGCGAGGTGCGCGGCAAGCTGCACGTCGTATTGCGAGCGCACCGGCGACGCGAAGATCCACGTGGTCCATGCCTGGGTTTCACCCACCTCGATGTGTTGCCACCCGTCGATTTGCGCGCGATAGACGGTGGTTGCGTCGAGTTCGCGCGGAATTGACACCACGCGTTTCGGTGAGCCGTCGCCGTTGCTCAGCCAAAGCATGCGATCCTCGGGCGTGTAGCCGATGCAGGAACGGTTCTCCCACAGGCCGGGCGAATCGCCGGTGATGCCGTACAGGGTCCCACCCACCTGATAGCCGATGAAGGGGAAAGTCTGGTGTGAGGTGCCGCCGAACTCCGGGCCGCCGAAGCCAGGGCAGTAGTGGACCTTTTCGGATTCGGGTCCGGTGAAGGTGCACACGGTTCCTTCCTGCGCCATCCGCCATCCGAAATCGAGGTAGTACCGCGCGTCCTTGTGTGCCTTGACGGTCACGGTGCGCTCGATCAGGTTTGGCGCCAGCGTGCGAAACGTCTCGCTCAGATTCAGCACACCCGTGTCGAAATCCAGCAGTTCGAGGACGCCGTCCTTGTCACGCTTGCGCTCGTATGCGACGGGTACTGCACCGTTGCCGGTCTCCCGGGGCGTGTTCAGTAGGAGGTTCGACCCTCCGATAACGCCGGTGAACACGGGCTCGCCTCCATCGCGAATCTCGGTGTACCACGAACCGGTCGCGTTGAGCGGGACCGCTTGAAGCTCGGCCTGGACGACGGGAACAACGATTGCAGCACATATCACAAACGCGAACGCAGATAGACGAAGAGCGACCATGCGAAGGCCTCCTCAAGCATTGCGATTGAACAAGAAACCACCCATCCGGACCTAATCTACCTGACCGAAGAACGTTGCGCCCGTGCACAGGTAGCGCAGGCGTCCCGCCTGCAATTCTAGAGAGTTGCAGGCGAGACGCCTGCGCTACATTCAATCCTCAGCACGAACTGATTTGCGCCATGCAACGTCAGGCCGTCGTTGGCTCCGGCGGATGTTGCGGCGAGTGGACGGCCTTCATTCCGTACATCTGGCAGAACGCTTCCACGTCGCGCCTGTGGTTACCATAGAACACTACCTGGTGGAAGCCCCGGACGTCGCGCACGTCATCGACGCGATCCATGTCGATCTCGATGCTCGTGCGGCATCCGCCCGCGGGCGGCGTATTGACATTTCCAACGATCGTACCGGTATCGACAATGACCTCAGCCGGCCCCGTGAAGCGCACCAGCGTCACCTTCTGACCCTTTTTCCAAAGGACCTGGGTCGCGACGCCGATGTTGGATTCCGAGTGGGACCGCAGGATGTACGGCTCGGGCTTGGCGTCGAACCCGTGGAGTCTCGTGCCCGAAGTGCAGTGTGCCGCGATGAGCACGTTCTTGTACGTCTCCGGGACAGGATCGTTCATGAAGCCGGGCTTGTCGAAGAGATAGCTGCTGAGCATCAGCGAGACCGCGCCGAACACATCCGCCTCGCAGCCATACGTGATGCCGCCATCCTGAAACATCGTGGCCGCCATGCACGGCGGCGTCGGCACGGCGCGCGACGACACCATACCCAGGCAATCGGTGGTGAGCCCATTGCATTGCTCGTCCTTGAGCAGACGCTTCGCCGTCACAAATGAGCGCGCGGAATTGAGGAGGTCCTCGTCCGAGGGCTCGACAATCTTCTTCGCCCCGCGCTTCATGAGCCCGGCCACCTCGTGGACCTCATCCGTGACCGGCATCTGCTCGAACAGCAGGTGCATCGTGTCGCGGGGCACGTAGCGCACCGCCGTCCCGAGGCCATCAATCGCCTCGTCTTTCCGTTCGTTGCCGGCAACTACCAGCAAACGTGACGCAGCCAACTGCTTCCTGGCGCGCACCATGCGGAACGCCTGCTCGACGGCGGCCATTTCGAGCGAAGAGATCACATGCACGCCAGGCCGCCGGGAGATTTCAAGCACATGACCCGTGAATGCCATCCCGATCGGGGAAAAGATGATCGTGGGCAAACCTGCCTTCGCTATCGCGTCCACATGCCCCCACGCTTCGAAATGCTGGAGGATCAGCAATACCGCATCGGGCTTCTCAGCGGTGACCCGGGCGATGAACGCGTTCACCGCCGCGTCGTCTTCCAGGGGTTGCTCGACATGGGTGAGGGTAGCGCCGATCCGCTGGGCCGCGTCCGAAGTCTTGAGGATGTATTCCTTCCGGTGCCCCTCCACGTCGTACGCGGTGCCGGGCCATCCCAGCCAGTACGGCGGGGGACGGCGTACGATGGCCCCCAGGATTCGCACCTCCGGGCGCGGACGGAATTCGGACAGGTCCACGTACTCCTTGAGGCCAACTGGATCCGGCGCAGCCGCTGCGGGTGAGGCGGCGATGACGCCCCCCGCCGCGGCGGCAGAAACAGCGCCGAGAAAACAGCGGCGCGACATAAGACAGGAGCAGCATTGTGCGTGCGCGTGACGGCTCATGACGAATTCCCCCGTACTGGAAACACCCCCACGGACCATCCTTCATGGTACCACCCCGGCGAATATCCTACAATGGGGCAGCGTAGAGCTTGGAACCGCGGCCCGGCCGGCGGGTGTCGCGCGGCGCCGGGACGCGGCAACATTCTGTGGAGACATCATGTCACTGCCATATCAGAAGCTAGCGGGAATCGCCTTGGCGGGTGCGGCGGGTGCCTTGGCGCGCTACGCGCTGGCGGGTGCCGTCCAGCGAGGGCTGGGCTCGTCGTTCCCCTGGGGCACCGCCGTGGTAAATGTCCTGGGCTGTCTGCTCTTCGGGGTCGTGTGGGCCGTGGCCGCGGAGCGCTGGCCCGTCAGCAGCGAAATGCGCACGATACTCCTGGTCGGTTTCATGGGGTCATTCACCACCTTCTCGACGTTCGCGTCGGAAACCGGGAGGCTCATGGCCGATTCCGAGTGGGCCCTCGGCATGGGCAACATCCTCCTGCAGGTGACGGTGGGGATCGGCGCGGTGTTTCTTGGGCTGGCGATAGGGCGCGCGCTCTGATGCGCGGGCCGGGTTCCACGGAGGTTCACATGCAACTGCCTTCCGAATCACAATTGCTGCGCATCTTCATCGGCGAAAGCGATCGCGCGGGCCACCGGCCCCTGTACGAGGTCATCGTCGAGGAGGCGCGCAAACGCGGCATGGCCGGGGCCACCGTCCTGCGCGGGATCATGGGATTCGGCAAGAACAGCCGCATTCACACCGCGAAGATCCTGCGGCTCTCCGAAGACTTGCCGCTCGTCATCGAGATCGTGGACGCCGAAGAGCGGATTAACGCCTTTCTTCCCGATCTTGACGCGATGATCCACGATGGGCTCATTACGGTGGAAAAGGTGCGGGTGATCGCGTACCGGCACGAGGGCGACCCGAAACCGAAGACGTGAGCGCGTCTCAGTCGCCGCCTTCGAATACGCGCGCTGCCATGGGCCGCACGTCGCGCACCAGAGGCCGCACCGCCATGAGCGCCAATACCTGCGACTCCATGTCAATTCCGGGCGCCACTTCGATCAGTTCGAGCCCTTCTTCAACCAGACGGAAAACCGCGCGTTCGGTGACGTAGAGCACATCCTGTCCGTTCAGGCGGGCGCGCTTTGCCGAGAACGAAAGCTGCTCGACCTCGCGCACGAACTTGGGGCTGCGCCCTTCCTGGAGGATGCTCAGGCGGCCGTTCTCGACCGCGATCTGCAATCCGCCCGCAGTGAAGGTCCCGCAGAAGACGACCTTCTTCGTGGACTGCGTGATGTTCACGAACCCGCCGACCCCGGCGAGTTTCGGGCCAAATTTCGATACGTTGACATTTCCCGTGCCGTCGATCTGGGCCGCGCCCAGCAACGCGATATCGAGCCCCCCGCCATCGTAAAAATCGAACTGGGACGGCTGATTCACGATGGCCTCGGGATAGTTGGACGCGCCGAAGCTCAACCCGCCGGCCGGCACGCCGCCGATGGGACCGCTCTCCACAGTGAGCATGATCCGATCCAATGCGCCGCGTTCCGCGGCGATGCGCGCGGCACCTTCGGGCATCCCGTAGCCAAGGTTGACGATGTCGCCATCGCGGATTTCTTCATAAGCGCGCGCGGCGATGATACGCCTGTCGCTCATGGGCATGGGGGGAAGCAGGGAGGCGATCGACATGCCCTGGGGCAGCGTGGAACAGTAGGCGGCATTGAAGATCTCGCCAAATGTCTGCGGATGCTCCTGAGCATCCGCCACAACAATCGCGTCCACCAGCATCCCCGGCACCTGTACGAGTTGCGGCGGCGCGGCCGTATCGCGCAGCTCTTCCACCTGCGCAATCACGCAACCCCCGCCGTTGTGCGCTGCCTGGGCGATGGCGAGCGCTTCACCGGTCATGACTTCGCGGTCCATCACCAGGTTGCCGCGCGGATCGGCCGCGGTCGCACGTATCACGCCGACATGGACGGGAAACGCCCGGTACAGCAACCAGGTTCGTCCGTCCAGTTCCACGCGTTGAACCAAGCCTCCGGGGGTCCTGTCATTCAGGCGTCCGCCGCCGTGAATCGGATCCACGAAGGTGTCCAGTCCGACGTGCGTGATGCAGCCGGGGCGCCCGGCGGCGATATCGCGGAACAACTGGCAGATGACGCCCTGCGGAATATTGTATGCCTCGATCTTGCCCTCGACCGCCATGCGGCCCATACCCGGAGCGAGCCCCCAATGCCCGCCCACGACGCGCTTCAGCATCCCTTCATGAACGAGATGGTTCAGTCCCCGCGCGCTGCCGTCGCCCTGGCCGGCGGCATATACGAGGGTGAGGGCCTGCGGATGTCCCTCGGCCAGAAACCGGCGCTCGAGCGCGGCCATGAGTCCTTCGGGATGCGCCGCCCCGCCGAATCCGCCGATTGCAACCGTGGCACCGTCCGGGATCAGCGATACTGCCTCTTCCGCCGAACGTACCTTGCCATGTCCCCCTGCGCGATTCATGCCCATCGTGTGATTCCCCTGGACGTTACAGCCGATTTGTAAGAGCAGTCACCCCCGCCGCGTATGATATGCGGAATCCACTATGCCTGTAAAGGAAGCGAATGAACTGCCATCGGACCGGTCAGACTCTTTGCGCCGCCCGCCACGTATTCCCATGATCTCCCCCTAAAGTTTTCGGGAAAATCTACCGATACTCAGTGTCGGCGATAGGGATAGGGATCACTCACGGGGAGCCAATCGAATTGGCTCGGAGACGCGATCTATGGGTACAGGTGCACTGCAACTATCACAGTCTCAATTCCTGCCGGGACTCTCTTCACTTCTGACGGGCCAATCGCAGGGGCTTCTGTCCCGTCTGCTGGGGACTACTCCACAATCGATTGTGGCGCCTGCCGCGAGTGCGGCGGAAGAACCTGATGACAGCAACGTGGTATCCGGGGACGAATCCCAGGCGATCCAGAACCAATTCGATGCGCTCGTCTATCGTTCGCAAGTCGAACGCTTTTCTCTGACGCTCGCCTTGCAGGAAGCGGCCGCACGCGCGACAGACGAGGACGGTGCAGCCAGCGCGGAAGCGCAGGCCTCACAGCTCTCGTTTTCGTTCTTCTCGGAATCGCGCACGGAAGAACTGGTCCGTTTCAGCCAACGCACCCAAGCGGTGGCGGATGGCCTTGAAGGCTCGCAGCAGACCTCCTATCTCGAAGCCAGCCGCCGCGTGTCGCAACGCTTCTCCGTTTCGCTCAACATCAGTGGCGCGGCGTTGAATGGATTCGCGGGCGCATCGGAGAAGCTCAGCGGGCCGGGAGACGCCGACGGGATCGATCAACTCCTCGGACTGAGCGAAGAGGCCCTCGACAGCGCCGACGACATATTGCACCAGATCTTCGAGTTGCTCGGAGATTTCTTCACGAATACCGAGACGGACTTCCAGACGCGTTTCAACGAACTACTGGAAGGACTGCAATCCATCGGCTTGATCGCATCGCCCACGGGCTCAGCGGGAACAGGCAGCACACAGCAGGTCCAGACTCAGGCGTTCAGCTACAACCTGCAACTCGAGTTCTCGTTTGAGTCCACGGAAGTCGTTCAGATCACCCAGGGGCAGGTTCAGCAATCCGACCCGATCACCTTCGATCTCGACGGCGATGGCGTCGAACTCACGAACTACGCCGCAGGCGCGCGCTTCGACATCCTCGGCAATGGGCAACAGGCGAACACGGCCTTCGTGACGGGCGGCGACGCCTTCCTCGCCCTCGACCGCAACGGCAACGGAACAATCGACAGCGGCAAGGAACTCTTCGGCGATCAGCGTGGCGCGCAGAACGGTTTCGAGGAACTACGCAAACTCGACGGCAACGGTGACGGCGTCATCGACGCGCGTGACGAGGCGTTCACCCGCCTGCGTTTGTTCAAGGACAACGGCAATGGCGTCACGGAAGCGGGAGAACTGCTTTCTCTTGCGGACGCCGGGATCGCTTCGATCAGTCTCGCCTACAGGGATGTGGACGAGGCCGCTTCGGGCGGTAACCGGACGGCCCAGTCTTCCTCTTTCCGTTACGAGGACGGCCGCCGCGGCCGGGTCGTGGACACGATCCTGAACTTCACCGTATAGCCCTTTTGTCTCGCGCATGCGAGGCGCCCGGGCCGGTTCACGGAGGAACCGGTCCGGGTTTTCTCATGCATCCTCTCGAGTGAGATATGCGGGCAGGGATGCAAATCCGTGAGCATCTTGAGCATAATGAGATTGAGCGGATCAGGGACAGACTCGAAGGCCACCGGCTTTTGACAATGCGGAACCGGAGAACGGACCGAAGCTTCTTGTGAGAGCGCATCAACTGGGAGCGCCAGCATCCTTGCTGGCATCTTGAAGAGCCGGCAGGGATGCCGGCGCTCCTGGCGGAAAGGGCAGGTATCGTATGAGCAGGTTCGCGCGACCGATCGTCCTTTTGCTGATCCTCTTGCCCACGTTCATGCATTGTGCGAGCACGCCCCCGAAGAAGAAGGAGCCCCCTCCGCCCCCGCCTCCACTGGCAAACATGTCCATCGACGAACTGCGCCAGGAAGTCCTCGAGTATCTGGAAGGCCGAATGGCGGCGCCCGGCGATGAGAAGTCCGCGAACAGCGCGCAGGGAAGGGACGCGTGGCGGCAGCGCGCCCAGGAACTTGTTTCGCTCTTCCGCAAGCGCATCCATGAAGACCTCATGGCGAGAATCGAACAGGACTTCGGCGTGAACGCGCCGCTGCAAAGCGAGACGGTTCCTCTGGAAGCCTTGGACGATC
>JADLCA010000099.1 GCA_020847495.1 Candidatus Hydrogenedentota bacterium
CGGAGAAGGTGAACCTGGTCACCCAGGATTCCGATGCGCCGGACAGCAACCGAGTTTGCTACATCGGCACGAACAATTTCGATGCGGGCGTTGCGGCGGCGGAACTCATCAAGAAAAGTCTGCCGAACGGCGGCAAGATCATGATGTTCGTCGGACAGCTCGACGCGCAGAATGCCCAGGACCGCATGCGAGGCATCGAGGAGACGTTGAAGGGAACGAACATCACTATCATCGATACCTTGACCGACGAGACGGATCGTGCCAAAGCCATGGCGAATGTCCAGGACACGCTGGTCACGAATCCTGACGTCGCCTGTCTCGTCGGACTCTGGAGCTACAACGGACCTGCCATCTTGAACGGTGTGCGCGACTCCGGGAAATTGGGCCAGGTGAAGATCGTTTGCTTCGATGAAGAGGAGGAGACGCTCCTGGGCGTGGCGGAAGGCCACATCGAGGGCACGATCGTCCAGCAACCGTTTGAGTTCGGCTACCAGTCAGTGCGGCTTCTGGTCCAGCTGGCGAAAGGAGACCGTTCCGGCGTTCCCGAAAGCAAGCAGTTGTTCGTACCGGTCAAGACCATCACCAAAGAGAACGTCGATGAATTCCGCGCCACCCTGAGTGAGCAGACAGGCCGCTAGTGAGAAAGGCGCTGGGGTTAACGTTTCTGCTTCTTGCGCTCGTTGTCGCCACCACCTTCTGGGAATGGCGCACGGGCGACGGCACGATCAAGTTTCTGACGAAGGAGAATCTCCGCAATCTGCTGACGTGGGTTGGGCTGTTCGGTGTGCTCAGTCTTGCTCAGGCAATCGTCATCGTAACCGGAGGGATTGATCTGTCCGTAGGCAGTGTCGTTGCGCTGGTGGCGGTGAGCGCGGCAGCGCTGATGGACCGCGGCGCGGGCATGCACCCGGCTTTCGCGATTCCCATCTGTTTGTTGTTGGGCGCCGCCATCGGGCTGTGGCACGGGCTGCTCATTGCCAAAGTCCGGCTCCAACCGTTTGTCGTGACCTTGTGCGGGCTCTTTTTCTTCAGGGGAATTGCGCGTCTCTTGACAAACGACAAGAGCCAGGGCTTTGGTAACTCGTACCCGGATCTCCGATGGTTTGGCAACGGGTTTGTGCTCGACATCATTCCCGCGCCGCTCATCGTCCTGATCGCGCTCTCCATCCTGATTGGAGCCTACCTGCATTTCTCGCCCCAGGGCAGACATCTCTTTGCCTTGGGAGCCAATGAGGAGGCGGCGCGTTTCAGCGGGATTCGTACGGACCGTCTGAAGATCGGCGCGTATGTTCTGGCCACCTTGTTGACTGCCTTCGGGGGACTTCTGCTGGCGTTCAAGACCAATTCGTTGAGCCCCAGCGCCTTCGGCGGTTTTTATGAGCTTTATGCGATTGCGGGCGCAGTGCTCGGCGGATGCAGCCTCCGGGGCGGCTCCGGGAATGTGCTGGGGATCCTCATCGGCGCGTCGCTCATCGTCGTGCTCCGCAACCTTGTCAATATTCTGGCGATTCCCAGCCAACTGGAGTATGTTGTGATCGGCGGCGCCATTCTGGTTGGAGTTGGCGTCGATGAACTGTTTTCACGGCGCAGGGCAACCCGGACCCGCACGTGCTGAAGCGCGGCCCCGCGGCCCAAAACGGCAGGAACCATGGTCTACGAGTATTCCGGATATCTGAAGACAATCCTGAGCGCCCCCGATTGGACACAGCGCGACCGCACGGATTTCATCGAGTTCACCAGCGATGATATCGCCCATTGGACCACGCGCGACAGCGAGGCAAGCCGGGAATGGAAGAAGACGCCCGTGCACCGCGCCCGGACGGAAGACGGGGTCCGGCTCGTCGGCCGCTTTGAAGATGTGCGCGGGATGGACACCATCGCATCGGATGACCCCAGCTTCTGGGTACCCTTGGGCACGCTGGGGTGGACCGACCCGCGCCTGCCCATCGATCTGAACCGCTATCCAATTGCCGAAGTCACGTACCGCTGCACGAGCGACACCGCGTTGCCCGTGCTTGTGTGGATGTATCCCGGCGGACTCCACGTGGACAAACTCCCCACGACACGCCAGTGGACCACCCTCGCGCGGCGCATGACAGTCAACGGATTTCCCGACCGGGCGACGGACCTCGTCTTCCGGCTCTTCTCGACCACACGCACGACCGAGTCCGTGGAGATCGCCTCGGTGCGGTTTCGCGCCATGACCCCCGCGGAGGCCGAAGCCTGCGAGAACGACCGCCTGCGCCTCGAAACCACGGCGAAACTCAAGCGCTACGAGGTCCTGGATTCCTTCATGCCGCTGGGCGTGTATCTCGACGCGGAGGCCGCCCGCCGGAATGCGGAACTCCTGGGAATCTCCCTGGGCGAATATTGGGACCTGGCGATGGAAGACATCGTCACCCATCATCACAACTGCATCGCCATGGAGCGGGTCGGACGCCTCACGACGGCGGAGTGGGGCGACCTGCTGGTTCACGCCGAGTCGTACGGCATCAAGATTGCCGCGATTCACGATTTTCACTTGGGCGAGGATGTCGGCGAACTCCGCCAGCTCATAGACAACCGGATCCGGCCCTACGCGGATTCTCCCGCGGTCCTGTCGTGGAGCCTTCGCGAGGAGCCCCCGGAGAAGGACTTCCACAATCTTCTCAACGTCAAGGAGTGGGTGGAAGAGGCGGATCCGAATCATCCCGTCAGCATCATCACGAGGCACCCCAGCGCGTTTCCGTTGTTCGCGCCTCACTTCGCCGTTTCCGGCATCAATCATTTCGTGTCGCACTCGCCCTGGGAAGTCGGGGACATCGTGAAGTGGCACGCGCCCCTCGCTAAGGGCCAGCAATTCTGGATGGTCGGCCCGGCCTTCATCTATGCCACCGGCACGCCGGAGTGGAGCACCTGCCCGGAGATGCGCCTGATGGTCAACCTGGCCTTTGCAAACGGCGCAAAAGGCTGGTTCAGTTTCGCCTACCACAACGACCCGATTTGGGTCACGGGCAGTTGCCAACGGACACTCACCGGGCCATTCATGATGTTCAGCGATCTCTGGCTCGAACTGGACCGCCGCATGGAAGGGATCGGCGCGCTCGCCCCGCTTCTCTTGCAGACGAGCCCTGCCCCCTTGCCGCCGGAGTGGTTCGTGGCCCAGTCCACCAGCGACGACGACGGCAAGCTGCCCAAGGGCGTGCCTACGACGTCATCATTCCGCCTGCGGGGACCCGGCTTCAATGTCTTCTTCGTGGTCAGCAACAACGTGCGCGGCATGGCGAGCCTGAATATCAACGTCTCGACCGAGGCGCTCCGGGGAAATCAGGTCGTGGATCTCAGCGATTTTGTGCGCAAACGCTCGTGGTCGCCCATGGACCTGCAACGCCATATCGAGATGTTTCCCGGACAGGCGCAGATGGTCCTCGTGGGCGAGCCGGACGTGTGCGCGCACTGGCGCGATGTCGTGGCCGGCCGCCTGATCGAAGACGACCATCGCCAATTGTCCTTCAACTTGAAGCTCGCCCAGACCTATTCTCTCGACATCGGAACCATCGAAGACTTGTTGCGCCGCGCGGAAGAAGGCCACCCCATGCAGAAGCTCGCGATCATGGACATGGTCCGTGATGAGTTGGTCAACCTCATGTACCGGTCGCCTGCCATTCGCGACACGCGCACGAAGATCATTGAGGCGTGCGCGGGCATCTGCGCGTGCGATGGTGTGCTGTGCCGCATCATCACCCGCGGCAAAGTGGACCTTGCCAAGGAATGGGGACTGAAGGTCATCCCCCTGGCACGCGAGGTCACCCACCTGCGCCTGGAACTTCGCCGTGGCCGCGGTGCCGAGGCACTCCCGTACGCAAACGACGTCGCGCAGCGGACGCTCGCCTTGCTCCACGAGTTACGGGCGTTTTCCTGAGCGATTGCCGTCTGCGCCAAGTACATTTTGCGTCCTATGGGCGCGAAGACTCTGCTTTCCGAATCGCATTCACCAGATCCTGGCGCCAGATGCCGGAAGCATCGCGCAGGCCGAAGTGCTGCGACCCGGAATCCTGATAGGCCCAAATCCAAAAGCCCGCGGATCCATACTCCTGGGCTTTGCGGAATTGCCATTCGAGCATCCCGGCAGGTGAGCGGGACAGACCCCGTGTTTCGCTGCCGAGAGGATGAGTCTCGGCGAGCAAAGCCTGCGCGAAAGACGGGGTCAGTCCCTCATCCGCTTGAATGGGCAAGATGCAGTCGCGGTTGTCGAAGCCGTGCCACTTGAGATCCGTGTAGAGCAGGCGCGAGGCGTTCTCGCGGCCGAGGATGTCGATGATTGCCTTGAGGTA
>JADLCA010000100.1 GCA_020847495.1 Candidatus Hydrogenedentota bacterium
AGGCAACACGCACGGACTCCGCGCCGCCCCGCTCAAGCGCCTGCAGAAGCTGACCGCGCGCAAGTCGCCCGCGGAGCGCATCATCGGCCCCGAGCTTGCCCGCGCCCTGACCGAACTCGCCGCCGAGATCCAACGCCAGGTCGGCGTCTTGCTCGACCGCCGCGGCCACGTCGAATACGTCCTCGTCGGCGACGCGCGTTCCGTCTACTTGCCCGATCTCAGCGCGTACCGGCGTGGACGCGACCGCCTTGCGGGCCTGCGCCTGGTTCACACGCATTTCAATAACGAGCCGCTGAACGATGATGATTTGACCGACCTTGCGTTGTTGCGCCTCGATCTCGTCGCGGCCGTTGGCGTGTTGGAGGACGGCCTTCCCGGCGTCGTTCACTACGGGCAGCTCCTACCCGCAAATGAAGACGAGCAGCCCTGGCGCCTGACCACCGTGCGCAGCGTCCACGAACTCCAGGACGACTTCCTCGAATCCATCGACGCCCTTGAGGACGAGTTTGCCCGCCTGCGCAAGCCGCGCCGCGCAGGCGACCAGCGCGACCGCGCCATCCTCGTTCACGTTTCCCAGGACCCCCTTTCCCATGCCGAGGATTCCGTGGCTGAACTCCGCGAACTCGCGCGCAGCGCCGGGATCGACGTCGTCCACGAAGTCATCCAGCGGCGTCCGGTCGATCCGCGTTTCGTCATGGGGAAGGGACGCCTCCAGGCGACTGTCATCAAGGCTATGCAACTCGGGGCCGAACTCCTGGTGTTCGACCAGGACCTGGCGCCCACGCAGGTGAACGCGCTCGCGGACTACACCGACCTCAAGGTGCTCGACCGCACGCAGGTGATCCTCGACATTTTCGGCCAGCGTGCGGTCACCCGCGAAGGTAAGATCCAGGTCGAACTGGCCCAACTGCGCTACCTCTTGCCGCGCCTTGGTGCGAAGCAGACGGCCAGCGCCTTCTCGCGGCTCACCGGCGGCATTGGCGGACGCGGCCCCGGCGAGACCAAGCTCGAGATCGACCGCCGCCGCGCCCAGGACCGCATCAGCGCCCTCGAACGCGAAGTCGAGAAGCTGGGGGAGAGGCGCCGCCTCCGCCGCTCCGAACGTAACCGGCGCGACGTGCCCATTGTGTCCATCGTCGGCTACACCAATGCGGGCAAGTCGACGCTGCTCAACAACCTCACCCAGAGCGAAGTCATCGCCGAGAACGTGTTGTTCGCCACGCTCAATCCGGTCTCGCGCCGCCTGCGTTTCCCGCGCGAACGCGAGATCATCATCACCGACACCGTGGGGTTCATCCGCAACTTGCCCAAAGACCTCATGTCCGCCTTCCGCACCACCCTCGAAGAACTCGACGACGCCGATTTCCTCGTCCACGTGCTCGACGCGTCCAGCCAGCACCTCGACGATGAGAAGGCCACCGTGGACAGCGTCCTCGCACAACTGCACCTCGACACGAAGCCCCTGCTCCTCGTGCTCAACAAAGCCGACCTCTGCAATCCCGACGAGCTGAACGGCCTCACCACCCGCCTGAACGGCATCCCCCTCTGCGCCCTCGACCGCAGCACCTTCCGTCCACTTCTCGATGCCATCGAATCCCAACTCTGGGCCGCAACACAAAACGCGGCCAACGGCGAATGGCCCCACGAAGTCCCCACGCAAGCTGACTGAACTCACTCTGCTTCACGAATCCCGCAACCGCGTCATGCGGCCTATCAGGAGCGCCGGCATCCCTGCCGGCTCTTAATAAGGCCTGTCGTAAGCAGCAGAAGGGGAACGGCCAGAGGTGGCATGGGCATCCTGCCCATGGTCTTCAATTCACATGAACGCAGAGACGCGGAGTCCGCAAAGGAACGCCGCGAATCATGAAGGCGGAACGCCCATTCAGTACTGCCTCGCTCGCCGAGCGCGGCATCATAGCGCTTCGTTCACGAGGTTGACTTGGAGGTACAAATCTCCCTGCCGGCTTCTTCGCAGAAGGGGGAACGGCCTGAGGTGGCATGGGCATCCTTGCCCATGGTCTTCAATTCATACGCACGCAGAGACGCAGAGTTCGCAGAAGAGCGCAGAGAATCATGAAGGCGGAACGCCCCTTCAGTACTGCCTCGCTCTCCGAGCGCGGCAGCATAGCGCTTCGTTCACGAGGTTGACTTGACAGCACAAATACCCCTGCTAGCATCAGGAGCGCCGGCATCCCTGCCGGCTTCTTCAGAAACCCAAAACGCTCCATATGCTTCGCAATCCACCCATCCGCGCCCAACCCCAACAACGCCACCCAACCCCGGGAACGCCACGCACCAGCGTGGCTTTTCATTCGTGGACATGACTCGCCACAGCGACATCACTGAATATGCAGCCTTCACTCCTCCAAGTCCCATCCGGGCTGGTGCCCGCCATTCCCAGGAAAGCCCGCCCCATTTGGTTCCAAGACACCAAGAACCTCAACCAGGCCAAACCCATCTTCCATCCTGCCCATCCTGTTATCCTGTCCAAAACTCCCTCTTCAAACCCCCGCCCCCGTGTTCCCCGTGACCCCGTGATTTATCATCTCTCAGGTGACCCCGCATCAGAAGGCAGAGGACTCACGCCCAACGCCGTCATTCCCGCGAAAGCGGGAATCCATCTCCTCTTCTGAAAGTCCTCGATCCATCCATTGTCACTACACCTCGTCGGCGACTTGTAGGATTTCGGCATAACCCGCCCTATTGTCTATTTGAGGCATTAGTGCTACTCTTGGATCTGCACTCAAGGCTAAGATTCAGTCAAACTCAGTGCGCGAGTGGCACCCAACGGAAACGCAAATGATGACTCAGCATCCGCGAACGCGCCCACCCACCCCAACGACACGCGCCAGCGGAGCACGCACTCGGGGTGCGCACTCGCCAGGAAGGGAAGAAATGGTCACTGGCCCCTTTTTCCCCCCTCTCTGCATTCCGGCGGTCCAGGAGACTCTGCTCGCGACTGAGGCAGCCAACGGGGCGTATCCAGCGGCGGCCGCTGAGATTCGTCGTCAGGCGCTCGAAGATCGAAAGACGGAGGCACCCTTTTGAAGCCAAGAGTCTATGTCGAGACATCGATCGTCAGCTATCTGACCGCAAGGCCGTGCAACGATCTTCGGGTGGCGGCAAACCAAAGCACCACAATCGAGTGGTGGGAACGGCATCGTTTACGGTATGACCTCTATGTGTCAGAATTTGTGATAGCGGAGGCGGGTCTTGGGGACGGGGAAGCAGCGGCGAAGAGATTGTCCATTGTGACGAGCGTCCCGGCGCTCGAGGTAACGGAGGAGGTGCGAGTTCTGGGAAAACTCCTCGTGTCTGAAGGTCCGATCCCGGTGAAAGCGGAAATTGACGCGTACCACATCGCGGTAGCGGCAATAAACGGAATGGACTACCTGCTGACCTGGAACTGTACCCATATCGCGAATGCGGCGATTCGTTCTAGAATAGAGGAAACGTGTCGCCGGCACGGCATTGAGCCGCCAATCATCTGTACGCCGCTGGAATTATTTGAGGATTAACGTATGTGGCAAGATCCGATTGTGAATGAAACCCGTAGACTCCGGGAGCAATACGCAGACAAGTTCCATCATGACCCAGATGAGATTTTCGAAGACATACAAAAACGGCAGCACCAGCCCGGCCGGAAACTTGTTTCATTTCCGGCAAGAAAGCCTGCGTTCAAGCAGCATGGCACTTGAGTATGCGTTTGACGCGGCCAACCTCCGCTGCGCCCCGCTCGGCGGAGTTACGCGATTTGTTGCGCTTGTCGTCTGGTAGGGAATACCGTATGAGCGTAATTCAGCGGGAGGTTCGGGGACTACTCAATTTCGCGCGCCAACACATCGAAATCGTAACCGCCAGTAAGGCCGGACCACGATGCTCTTTGATCAAAATCACATGCGGACAATCGAAGAGAAAGCCATCGAGTTGCTCAAACACCCAGAGCAGCATCCTGGACTCCCGCGTCGGAATCGAAAGGACAGGTGCTTCCTGATTTGGGAGTACCCATCCTTCTTTCCCTTTGTATCATGGGCATTGAGTAAGGTTGAAGGTAGTTTCTATGTCCGCCGCATTACGTGGTGTCGCTCAACAAACCCGTCGCACGACTTGATAGAGCCAGACACATTCGGGGCAGACGCGTCTATATCACAATCAACAGCTCTCGAACTCATGGATGAATTGACCGCGCTCGAATTTGCGCCCTTCTATCGGGATGAGGATTTCGGACTCGATGGGGTCAGCTACGGCGTCTCTGTGCAGTGTTTTCGCACTAGTTGCGAGGTGATCTGGTGGTGTGAACCTCCACCGGCTTTGATGCTGGTGGCCGAGTGGTTTCAGAAGTCGCGGACTGCGTTTGAACTAGTACTTCCCAAAATCGGGGAATGAGGTATGTCAACAACAGTGCAGCCGACCGTTGAAAACGTCCAAGGTGATTCTGGGCCAAATGGCATCACGGAGTGATGCTTGGCCATCTGTCGGACGCAGCGGCTTGCTTTCAACTTACGAGGCGGTGCGTATGGCACAGGACATGGCACAGATTCTCTCGCACATTCCGAACAGTGGCATCGTGCAGTTGCCGGGGCGCCGATTCCCCGGAGTCACTCTTCAGGGAGATTCACTCTCTATCCTGTTTGATTACGCCGCTTTTTGCGTTCGAGAGTTCAAGCGCCTGCGACAGGAGGATGCATACTTTGAAGCGTTGCAGCTTGCTGAGACTTTGCAGGAGCACCTGATTCATTACGAGGAGACGTTGCGACAACGCGGTGGGGAATTGCCATACACTGTTTCCGTTTACGAGCGGTTAGTAGAAGAAGACCACAACATATAGTGCGGATAATAACAACAGTAACCTATTATTGAATATGGATTCCCGCATTCGCGAGAATGACGCGGCGGGTAGGAGTTGGCGTGCGGAGGACAGTTGCGCAACAGGAAACCCTGTACTCCCTTCCACGAACGGGCACAGCCGCATATGTCAGTCAAGACCAAGTCACGCCCCATGCGATCGTTCCAAAGTAGACGCGGCTTGTAGCCGCGTTTCCTGGGGCTCGTATTTTGAAGTCATATTTTGAAGTCAAAGAAACGCGGTTACAAACCGCGTCTACTTTTCTACCATTCTCAACCGCTGGCGAATCGCATTGGAGCTCGGAACAGGAGTCGAGCAGTGGAACGCTATGCGTCCGTTATCCTCCCGAGTGCGGGAACACACCCGCCTCCTTATCTTCGCCCCAGGGAAATGAAAGAGAAGACAGCTTTAACGCGAAGGCGCGAAAACTCGAAGGAAGAGGAACTCAATCCGTAGCTTCGCTTCGCGGTCTTCGTGGTGAGATGCTCTTGCATTGCGTTTGGCCCGCTGCTTTCGATTCCCGCAACCTTGGCGAAGTCTCCGCGGCGATGGTGTAGGTGCTGTCGCGGACACCTATCCCACACTCACTCCGATGGCAGCCGTCTCTCAGTTCTCGTGGTCTGCGGGTTCAGGCACTGGCAAGCGGCGGAGTTTCCAGGCCATGGCGGTCAGTGCGACCGCAAACACGGCGAAAATGATCCCGTTTGGGGTCCTGTTGGTCCAGGTGGTCCACGGCCATGAATAGCGAAAGAAGGCGAAATTGAGAAACCAGTACATCCACACGCAAAGCAACAACGCGTCGCATGCGAAGGTCCTGCCGTCCTGGCCCTCGGCCGCCTTCAGTCGAAACCAGACCGCCGCGGCCGAGACCAGGAGCATCGGTGCCACAAAGTACACAGTCCAGCCAGCTACAGGACTGATCGCAGCCTTTTCATCCACCAGCTCGAATACCGTCTTGTAGGCGATGGGCAGCATCGTGATGGGCAGGATTGCGAGATATGGCCAGAAACGTCCGCCCGCAATCGCGACAAGCGGTATCACTCCCATGATAAGCCCCAGATCGTAAAACGAGCTGATCGCGGGAATGTCCATGATCTCCGAACCGATCAACAGGGCGAGATGCGCGGAAAGCAGTATGGCGCCCACCGCACCGGATGAAACGGGCACGTCCGAATCCGCGAGCATGCGGATGCGGGCGCGGTTGAGCCACAATCCCAGGCCCAACGCGCCGCCCATGATGGCGCCGAAGGTGGTCTCCATCCAGTTCCACCAGTTCATGTTCGGGTCAAGCCACGTCCACAGCCCTGAACGGAAAAGCTCAGGATTCCATGCATGGAAGGCCTGAAGGCACTGACCTCCAGGAAAACCAAGGATGCCACCCAGAAGGCCCCACAGCGCCATCCTGAGCGCCAGACCGTCTTTTCGACGCACGCCGCTGTAAACGATAGCCGTTGCCAAGGCGAAGAGGAGACCGCCCCAGCTTTCAGGACGCGGCTCCAGTGCCGTGGCATTGGGTTCCCAATACCAGGTCGCGGAGAAATAGATCCACGGCAGTCTGCGATGCTCGGGATCAAAGGGCGAATTCAGCAGCAATGCACCGAGAAAGTATGCCCCCAGTAACCCCAGCATCAGGAGTAAGACTTCAAGAGGGCGGTACCGGACCCCACCCACTCCCATTCCCAGAAACACGCCCGTGAAACCGATCCAGATCCCGCCCTTGATGGCCAGACCCAGCATGCCCCAGCTCAGGGCCTCCCAATTACCGATCATCCCCGGATTCTGGGTCAGTCCGATGGTTTGACCGTAGGTCATTGTGCCGCCAAAGCCCATGGCAACGGTGGCCCACGCCACCGCCCGCGCGACGGACAGCGACGAGGCCCGAGGGCACAGCAGCAGAGCCAGGGTCAAACTGACCAATAGCCCGGCGATCATGGCGCCGGTTTCATGACCATATTGTCCGCGAATCCCCCAGCCCAGACCGCCCGCCATAGCGGGGAAGAGCACCGCCTGCCACCAGGCAGGATTATCGCGTCGCGTTGTCACAGGCTGCTCGGCCATAGAAACCCCTCCCCCTGGTCGTTACAACAACCAGACCGGGCCCTTGTACCGGAACCGAAGGATGTACTGCAACATCCGGGCATCTCCACTCCAGAGCCCGTGCGCGACCCGCACTGTCAGCCTGCGCCCTGTACGCTCCTCAAATGAGTGCTGTCAAGAAGCGATGGATGTCGTGTTTCGTCCGTGGTTTTTGCGTGCACGACGGTGTCGTTCCCCGTCGATTGCCGCTTAATAATAACGTGTGCCCGAGCTAACTGGGGCACACGCCGTCTGCGTTCACTTGCGACTACGGGACTGGGACAAAGGGAATGGCTTCAATGGAATTCGCGAACTCGATTTCCCACGTGCTTCCGTCCATGTTGAGGCGGCCGTCGGGCACTCCTGGGTTTCCGGGGCTGCCCGTGTCCGCCACTTCCCACACCTGGGTGCGCAAACCGCTGTTGTTGGATCCCTGGTCGCCCTCATCGAGCGGGTAGAGGTAATCCTTCGTGCCAAATCTGCACGCGCCATACACGCGCACGCAATGCCCGCTGGTGCGATTGCCGCTCGCGTCGTAGCGGCCGAAACAGATCGCCACGCCCCGGCCCTGCGAAAGCTGGTCAAACATCCATTGCCACGTAGGATTCAGCCCTTCACGCGTGCTGGTGCGTCCGCCAAGGTCCGGGAAGCCGGTGTCGCAGACGGTACCATCACCGATTTCATCGGAGTTTGTTCCCTGGTGGCGATTCACGCTCCATACAAAGGGTCCAACCTGCGTGAGATAGCCGAACGTCCCCTGAAACAGCTGGCAGATGTCAGCACCCGAGCCCGTGTCGTGATCGAGAACACCAGCACGCCGCGTGAATGCATCGACGTTGGCGATGACGCTGTTCGGCGGTTCGGGCGTCCAGAACAGGACATCGCCTGCCGAATTCACCTTACCAATGCCGCGCACCTGGATTTCCGGCAGGTCCCATTGCAGGAAGGGGCCGTTGTACTCGTCTTCCAACCAGTGAATTACGTTGGCTTGCGACATGGGAACGCATTGGTTGAAGGCGCACTGGACATTCGGATAGGGCGTTTGCATCGTGCAAAGCGGGAACAGCAGGTCCAGTTCGGGTTCAAAAGGTGGCGTCGTGGGTAGAGGCGGTACGCCCAGAGGCAGGTCCGGATCGACAACGCGCGGAGGGGTTGTGCCCAGCTTCGGATCAGGCAAAAATCCCTCTGCGTTCTCTATGGTCGGCTTGACCTGGAACCAGCTGGGCGAATAGGCCTCCGTAAGACGCCGCAACATCTCCATGGACGGCGGCACCGGCTGCACCGAGGCCAACACACTGCAGCGGAGCCGTTCTACTCGCCCCGAAAAGACCTCCTCGCTTGGCCGTAGATCGAAAAACCGGCACACAGGCGGGATGGATTGAGAGTCGCGATCGTTAGCGTGAGACTTCCCAGAACCGGATGGAACGGAACTTCGGCCAGCGCAATTCTCCGGGTGTACGGGCAAGTTCTCAATCGCCCAAACTGGGGTGCCCGAATTGGGATCGTACAGGAATACGTTAAGGTACACTTCGTCCCAATTCCGTAGCCGGCGTTGCAGCGCCGCCGGATCGACACAGATTTGGCCCCAGTCGGATTGCCGCAACTGCGCAAGCTCCAGATTCCAATCTACCTGCTGAAACTTGACCGCTTGATCATTGGCACGCATTTGCACAACAGCCGATCCGTGAGACCCGTGCCGGCCTCCCTGCGACCCGCCTTTGCCGCCCCCCGGCTTGTCGCTCCACGCCCCCGGCACAGCCAGACACAGAATGCAGAATCCGCTTAGCAACCGAATTCCGTACTGCCAATCTTTGTGTTTCATAGTGGATCTCCCTTTCCTCCTGAATACACCCACCGAGCAAATGCACTTCTCAGCAAACGGGAAAACCGAACACGGCTCCTCGCTCAGCAAAATGGATTTCCGGTCTTGCCGTCGTGTCTTTCACGGACGGAGTGCCGCCTCCGCACGGACGAGCCTTCTTCGAGCCCATCGCGCCGCCGTGAACCGCCAGTCACGCCAATTTGACAAGACGAACCCTTTGCCAATTGCACACAGTGCGACCGGCCCACATTGGATCGTAAGGCGCTTCTGGATTAGCCCTGCAACGATAGTCGTGTCGGCAGGCACGAGCGTCGCCTGCGACCTCGCTTTTTGGAAGAGTGATTCGCACGCGTTGCACAGGTGCAGCACCGCATAGGGCGCGGCAGAATCGCCTGTGCACTCCTGTGTCGAATCGGTTTTATGCCACCTGACAGCCCAAACAACCTACAAAGAACAATACAGGTGAATCCGCGATTCGTCAACACAATTTTCGCCTGAGATGTGCTCTCACTCCGGCGCATTGGACCGCAGAAGATCAAGAGGGCGGAACGCCCCTTCAGTGCTGCCTCGCTCTCCGAGCGCGGCAGCACAGCGCTTCGTTCACAAGATTGACTCAATCCTGAATTTCGCGTGCACGCATTCCTCGTGTTTCCATGACACAATCGGCGAACGTACCCGTACCGCGAAGCGTCGGCCTATTTCGTCTGTTCGGCTTGCAGCCGCACTTCGCAGGTGCCCACCTCATCAAAGGGAAGTACCACGACCAACTTGGCCGCTTCCAAGGGAGCGCTGCCGTCTTTCTTGTAAGGGTTGTGCTGGTGCGCGGGCCAACGGAGCGAAGCGCGAGGCGGCACAATTACGCGCAAACCCTGAAAAAGGAACTCGCCGCCGATTTCTTCGGCAGAGCGCATCCAGCTCTCTTCACCCAACGCGATGCGTTCGCCCTTTGCCGTCTCGATGGCGTTGCCGCGTCTGAGGAATGGCACGTGCCCCTCCGCCTGCACGCCCACTGGTGCGCTGTAGCGCAGCAGAACGCCGCCGTCCGCGGCGGGCAACACGTCGACCCCGCATGCATGCTCGCCATAGTCGAGCGTCAGTGTGGCGCCACCCTCAGCTTCTTTGATGGCCGCGCGGGTGGCCGTCCATCGCAGCGCGATACTGGGAACGAAATCGGGTGATTCGTCGCCCGGCGTATGCTGAAGCGCCGCGGGATCGCCCACGGTAAAGGTCGACCAGTACGGCTGGAGTTTCGTGTTACCGCCGCCGATGATCAGACCCAATTGGTCGTGGTAGACATCGACCATGTTCTGCCGGTCCTGAATCCAACGGCTATCGCTCGGCTCGCAGGTGTAACCTGAGAGCGCCCATTGCCAGGGCTGATGCCGCTGTATCAGCGCGTTCTTGTCGGAAAGCCACGAGACTCCTGTCGCGCGAGCCGACGGCAGCGGTATGCCCTCCCCGGAATGGCCATCCAGCAGCATCGTCGCCGCGTAATCCGAATCAACGAGTTTTGCCCCATCTTTGCTGAAGCGCCAGACTTGTCCCAGCAAGAACCCGCGGCCTTCGGGTGTCCAAGAAAACCCCGCATTCCCCACGTCGATCTGGTCATGGTAGATCTGCCGCTCGTCAATCGCGGAGACCGCCGTGCCATCTGGCCAAAGCACGGATGCATGAAACTGCGCGGCGCGGCGTAACGCTTCGAGGACAGTCTCGTCCTTGGTGCGCGCATAGTAGACGCCGAGCGCGTCAATGTAGACCCGGTTATAGCCCACGACCGGACCCGAGTGTTCTGACCAGAACCCGACCGGATTCTGCTCCGCCACCACGCGCGCCATGAAGCCTTTCGCCGTGTCGCGCCAATCCGCGTTGTCAAAGGCTTGACCGGCGATCGCGAGCGCCATGGCGTGGTGCGTCGGAATGTTGTGCGTGCCACCGTCCATATACTTGCGAATACCGGAGAAGCCAAGCCGCAAACCCTTCTCCCACTTGGCGCGCGACTCGGCGGGCAACGCGTCCTTCACGAGAACATACGCGCGCATCCAGCGGCTGTACGTCCACGGCATGTGGATCTGGCCCCAAGTCGAGTTGTCCTTCTTCCGGAACGTCCACATCCCGTTCTCATCCATCGCATCGGCCAGGGCTTCGCCGCCGCGTGCGATGGCGTGCAGGACGCGCCCGTCGTGATACCACGGATTCGCGGGATGTTCTGTGGCCCAGGCCACGGCCAAGGGATAGATGCGGTTTTGATCGCTGCAGATCCACGGCTCCGTTCCGAAGCGTCCGGTATCCTCATGGAACGCGTCCAACTCGTCCTGCACCGGCGCAGCCAGGCTTTCCACGAGATACTCCGTGGGCGGCCAGACCTTCCACGGCTCTTCCGCCCCCGCGCCCGCCGCAAGAAGCACCAACGAGATCGTGAACGTCGCCAAGGTCCGTGTCATAGCCGTTTTCCACCTTTTCGCGTGTTCGAGGCTGCATGTTCAACCGATGCGTAACAAACCGGATTATCCGCTTCGAGTCTGACTCCTTCAAGACGCCGCGAAACTCAAAACACGATGGGTGAGTGTATACCTACACGCGCTGGCCAACACCGCCTCCTCTTGCCTGCCTCCATCAGAAACGCCGCCGCCAGGAGTGCCGCGATCAGGAGCGCCGGCATCCCTGCCGGCCTCTTCGGATTCCCGGCACAGGCGACATGCCATGCAGCTCCCCCTGTGCGCATCATCCGCTCCCAAAGCTGGACGTTGGCTGGGAATGCAAGAAATGGTCTCCCTTCCTCACCCAATGAAATTAGGATCTCTTGCCGGGACAGAATGTAACCATTGTAGAGTTTCCCTTCTTATTCCGTACGGATGTTGGTATAGCAACTGGCCGGGAAACGGAAAGTGGTTGGCCGGCAAGCGGGAGAAACAGATCATGTTATGGGAGTTGGCGAATCTACTGTATGACTTGGGTTTCGAGGGTCTTGCTACCATCCTGACCATTATTTCGCCCATTGGCTTCTACATTCTCTTCATTTACGGGATATAGACGACTGCTTATCGGGTCCAGTCAGCACGGAACTGACGCCAATTGGGAGAAAAAGGGAAAAATGGGGACAGTAACCTATTGTTGAAGCGGGATTCCCGCTTTCACGGGAATGACACGGCGGGCGGGTTGTGGTGCGCGGAAGGCAGGTGCGCAACAGGAAATCCGTGTACTACGTTGCGCGAACGGGCATTGCCGCATATATACGTCAAGACCAAGTCATATTTCCATGCCATCACGCCAAA
>JADLCA010000101.1 GCA_020847495.1 Candidatus Hydrogenedentota bacterium
ACCGAATATTGGTCGGGGCCAAGGCCAAGACGCTTGGCCAACGCGCGGCTGGTCGCGTAGCAGTGCGCCCGGTAGCAGTACTGATTTGCGGGGCCGATACTCTCGCAACAATCGCCGGACTGAAGGCAATGGCTTCCGGTCATATCACTCTTGAGCACGTGGCGCTCTGGCAGGCCATGGTAGCTCATGAGCACGTGGTCTTGTTTGAATGCGTCCAGCAGTGGCTTGCTGACCGCGGCCCACGACTCGATGAATCCGGGGTCGTCATAGAAGGGCGGCAGCACGGAAAGCGCCGGCACATTCCATAGCTTCCCCGCGAGCGAGAAGACCAGCTCCAGCGCGGAGCCATTGGCCGCGGACGAGTATTGCGGGAACAGCGGGGCGACAATGATCCGATCGACTCCACTCTCCACAAGTTCGGAGAGTCCCTCTTCGATAGAAGGCGTGCCATAGCGCATGCCAATTGCGAACTCCGCGTCCGGCATGCTCTTCTTCAGGGCGTCCCTCAAGTCACGGCTGATGGCGATTAAAGGCGAGCCCTGCTCCGTCCAAATCTGGCTGTAGGCGTGCGCCGAGTTCTTGGGCCGGGTCACGAGGATGATGCAATTCAGCAGCAGCCACCGCACGATCGGGTTGATGTCCAACACGCGCGGGTCGGACAGAAACTGGCGCAGGTAGGTGCGCGTCTCGGCGGGGCGGGGCGCCTCGGTCGAACCGGTGTTGATGAGTAGAACGCCGACTCTTTCGCTTGAGTGCATGGTGATACCTTTTCGATTCTAGCGCAGCCTCGATAACGCCGGGAAGGCCCGGTACAGGCGCATGAGCCATTTCGTGCGCCGGTAGAGGAACAATTCGTCTTCCCTGCCCGCGATGGCGCGCTCCAGCCGCCGCGCAAACAACTCCGCGGGAATCTGCCGGGGGCCCGTGCCAATGCCCATCAGGGCCACGTTCAGAACGTGGAAACCGCGCGGACCCAGCTCCGCACGCAACGCCTCGGAAATCGCGTTCATTCCCGCTTTCGACACACTATACACCGTCTGCCGCGGGTTTGGCTTGTACCCCGACAGCGACGAGATGTTCACCATGGCCTTGTCGCCCGTATCCATCAGAGGTACCAGAAGCCGGCAGAGCTGAAGCGTGCCCGTGATATTGGCGTGAATCTGGGTCTCGATTTCCTGCAGCGAGGTCTCCATCAGCGGTTTCGAGGTGACGTCCGCCGCATTGTTGATCAGAATATCGAGTCCCCCCCACGCCTCGTGGATGCGTTCCGAAAGGACCACGAGACTCCCGGAATCCGTCAAGTCCGCCAACACGCACAACGGTGCATGGCCGGAGGGCAATTCAGACGCTGCCTGGGCAAGCCGCTGGGCATTGCGGGCGCACAGTATGAGCCGCGCCCCGGCAACGGCCAAATGCCGCGCCAAGGCCCGGCCCACCAAGCCGGACGCACCAGTCAGAACTACCCTTTTGTCCTTCATACGGCGGATTCCCTGCTTGCGGCCGGGACCTCGCCCCGCGTGTCCCCCGCCTTTGTGACAATGATCGCAAATTTGTTGGGGACGTTGCGATAGAGAAATGACAAGAGCAGCGTGAACGGGGCTTTCGCCAAACGCTGCCACAAGGGAAAGACCGACCGCTCCACTTGCTCTCCTTCGATGTGAATCGAATGGCAGGAGGCCTCGAACCCGCACGCCTGCAGTAGAGGAAGCAAATCGCTCGGATCGATGGCGGGCTCGTTGTCGCACGGAGCGACGCGGATGGGCGAATCCGGAGCCTGGGTCCAGCGTACGAACGCGTTTCGCGCATCCGGCTCGACGATGACAAGGGTCCCGCCGGGCCGAAGCACCCGGTTCACTTCGTCGAAGACCGGCCGCCAGCGGCGTTCCAGATGATGGAGCACATCCACGCAGTAGACCGTATCGAACGAGTCCGTCGCATAAGGAAAGCCTCCCGCCGCGTCAGCCACAACCGAGACAACACCGCGCCCACGCGCAAGCGCCGCGCAACGAAACGACACATCGAAGCCCGTGACCCAAGGCGCATCAAAGGCCTGGGGTATGGTGCCGTCTCCACAGCCAACATCCAGGGTGCGACCCTTGTTCTTGACCAGCTCGTTGAGTTTGCGCAGGGATTCAGGGGGATACGCGTACAACTGGGAACCCGCCGCCAAGCGGTCGAATAACGCGGACTGCGGCCGCTTCACGGTCCCGGCTTCCTACCCACGTAGAGTACCGCATCGCCGCGGAACTTCATCAGAAAGCGGTGAATGCTCCGCGGAAACAGGTTCCCGGCGATGAAGAGATTGTGGTTATACGGTGAGATTTCAACGGTCTCCATGTCATGGGTTTCAAACAGAAACTGCAGGGCACCGCGTGTGAAGGGGCGCTTGTGTGTGATGTCGTTCCAGAAGCGAAACTTGTACTTCATGATGTCGGGCACGGTGACAAACGCAACGCCGCCCGGTTTCAGAATGCGGTGGATTTCCGTGGCCATCTTCTCGGGGCAGGAGAGGTGTTCGAGCGTGCTGGTCATTGCCACCAGATCGAGGGAGTTCTCGTGAAACGGCAGCCCGCCCTTCTCCATGTCTGCCAGAACGAAATCGACCCCTTCGGCACGCAACTCGGAAGCGAAATGGCTGTCGAAATCCAGCGCGATGCGCTGGGCGATCTGAGGCACGTTGTAGCTCAGAAACCAGCCGTTCCACGCGCCGCAATCCAGCACGCGAAGCTGGTCTTGACCCGCGAAGTACTCGTCAACCACGTACTTCAACGACCAGATCTTGTGGCTCTTCTGCCCGAGTGCCTGCGCCTTCTGCGTCAAAAGCGCCATGAACCAGCGTTGCAGTGCATTGGTGGATTCAAGGCAGCAGCGTTCGTAGTGCTTTGCGTAATCCACGGAGATGAACCCTCGCCGTTCCTTCCAACGTATCGCATTGTAGACAAAGCGGACCGGAGCGCGCTACGCGCCCTCAACGAGGGCCCCAGCGGTAGAGGATGACGTCCTCGCCCGATGCCGCATCGAGCCGCTCCATGTTTTGCTCGACCCAGGCAACGTCCTCCGCGAAGAAATACCAGTGGTGAAAGCGTCTGCGCTCAGCCACGAAGAACCCCTTCGGATGCTCCCGCACGTAGGCTTTGAGGTCGTCCAGGGTCTTGAGTCCCTCCATGCCGCTCTCGATATGCTCCCACACGATGACCCGGCTCGGGTACCAGTTGTCCACACGGCCCACATAGTACAAAGCGGTGATGTACGTCGTGGTCAACACAACCTCGCCATTCAAGTGGTCCCGGATGTACAGACACGGCTTTCGCCACTGGGGGTGTACGACCGCGAGGGTCGCGTCCGCGCCACCGGCCACACGCAGGGAATCCTCCACGAGGCGGGCAGTCGAGACCGCCAGCCGCGCGCCAAAAGCTGCAACGCACACGGCCGCAACTGCCCGCGGCCACGAGCGCCGGAACGTCGGCAGGAAGGCGGTGAGCCGCACCAAGGCGTACGAAAAGGCCGCAACGTAGAAAGGATACGCGAAGAAGATGAAACGGTGGCGGCGGTATCCAATCAGGAAATTGAGCACGAGGATAGGCGCCAGGAACGCAATGGCGGTAAACACTCCCCGCCGCCCCTCTTTGACTCCCATCCACACAAAGCCCACACACGCCAGGATGAAGTAACCGGTGCTGAGGTTGTTCGTGAAGAAGCGGAAGTAGTACAAGCTGTCGGATTGATCGCGATCGCCGGGGTCGGGGGGAGGCCCGCCGATCTGGGCGTCCTTGAAGGTGGCATCGAACTCGGCTTGAGGAAGCGAGAGATAATGCCCCATCACCGTCAGCCCGCCCCACAGCACGGCCGCGGCCGCCATGAGAAACCAGCGGGATTTCACACGCCTTTCACGCAGCACCTGCAGGCCCGCATACGCGCCAACAGGGGCCAGGAAGAAGACCGAATGAGGGCCGGAAAGCAGTCCAACCACATAGGCGCCGCATGCGCCAAGTCCCCAGCGCACGATCCCTCCGCGGTCCGGGGCTTCCCCGCAACGCCATACCGCATACAAAGTGGACAGGTACATGGTCTGCTGTAGCGCGTAGAAGCGGGCCTGCCGCGACCACGCGACGCTCCACGGCGACAACGCCAGGGCGAACGCGGCAACGAGGGCGGCGGGGGCACCAAGCAGGCGCCGAACCACGAAATACGTCGCAAGGACATTCAAGGCATTGGCGATAACCGATGGGGCGCGAACGGAAGCCTCGCCATCGCCGAACAGCAGCACTGCCGCCGCGAGCAGGTAGTTGTACAGCGTGCCCTCGGTGAACACGCGTCCACTCGGAAGCTGGGGCAGACCGCCCGCCATGATCCCTTTGGCGACGAACACGTGGATCAGCTCGTCGTGCCACAGACTAGGCCACGACAGCCTGCTGAAACCGAGCACCAGGGCAATCAACACAGCGCACCCGGCCAGCGCCCACTCCCAGGCGGGAATGGAGCGGCATGTGTCCATTATGGAGGGGTCCGCATCGCTCGACGCAGTGTTCAAGGTTGCACTATTGCTGCGTGTGGACATCAGGCGGCTTTCACGTCTTGCGGATTTCCAGCGAGATCATACTGCCGGGCATGAAGAAGAGCAACGCGTCCTCGATCTTGCAGAGGATCAGGAGCGGCAGCAGAATCAGCTCCTTAAGAAACCAGAGCGCCGCCACGGCCGCGGAAGCGCGCCGTTTCGACGGCGGCGCCGAAGCCAAACGCGCAGGGTTCGCGCGCAAACGTAGAATCGTGGCGATGCCATGCTGGAGGTCCGCGAAATTGCTCTCGAGGAAGCGCCCCTCGTACATCCACCGGGTGACTTCGAGTCCTTCGGGCAGCAGGGCCCTGACATCGCGCGCACTGTACCCGGTCACTTTGTGGTCGGGCGGGTCGAGGCGCAGGCCGAGCCAACGGCCAATGCGCAACACATGAAATGTGGACGGGCACGAAACGCGCAGCACGCCGCCCGGCCTCAAGACGCGATTGGCCTCGGCCAGCAGAGATCGCGGCTCGTCCAAATGCTCGATGATATGCGAGGCAATCACAGCGTCGGCGGACGCGCCGCGCAGCGGAATTCTGCAGCAGTCGCCCGCAACAGGCGCGATCATCCGCGGGGGCCGCATGCGCGCACCCGCGAGTCGCGCGTCCCGAAGGCCTGGAATGGAGAGGTCCATGCTGATCACCCGAAACCCCATGCCCGCCGCAAGCAACGAGGTGGACCCTCCACCCGAGCCAACGTCGAGCAGAACGCGCCCCTCCCCGCACCGGACACCGCGGAGAAAACGGGTCACGGAGCGGACCCCCATCCTCGCCCCGAGGTGCCAGAACGTGAGATAATCCCTGGGAAAGCTGTATACCTCGAACATGCGCGCGTGTACCCCGGTTCGTGTCGTGGCGTCGCGCATTGTACTGGAACGGCGAAGCGGAGTCCCAGTGAATGGACGCACCCGGTTTCCATCAGTGGTTTGAAAGCCAGAATCAATCTACCGGACGCGAGCGCGTGAGAGGCGCCCTCGCCGATTCGCTGCGCGTGCTGGTTTTGCCCGAGGATGAGGCGCTGCGCGCCTTTGTGGCCACCGCGCTGGCATCGTGCGCCCAGCGTGTGCAGGTATTCACCGCTCCCGGCGCAGAGGCGTACACGGCTGGCCTTGATCCGCGGCCCGATATCATATGTCTTAACGCGGCAAGCTGCGACGCGCACCTCCTGCGCGAGCTGGAATCAGGCCCAACTTCGTACGCAGGCGTTCCCGTCATCGCGGTTGCTCCCGCGGCAAAGGGCGATGCGGAGGCCGACACGTGGCTTGTGCGCGGTGCCAGCGCTGTCGTGCGTGCGGGCGACGTCCAGGCGCTGCGATACGCGGCGCAAACGCAGATAGAATTCCGGCGCCTTGAGTCAGAAGCAGACCTTCTACGCAAGGCGTTGTCCCACCGCCTGGGCTTCGAGGCCCTTTTTTCTTCGCTTTCCTCTCAGTTCATCCACTCCTCCGCACATGAATTGGATGATGTAATAGACCATGCGTTGGCGATGGTGGGGGAGTTCATGGAGGTCGACCGCTGTTACGCGTTTCAGGTGGGCGAAGACCAGCGGATGGCGTATTTCAGCCACGAGTGGTGCGCGCCTGGAATCGAGGGCCACCGCCAATTGTATCCCGTCACGGATGTGGCGCTTTTCCCGTGGTCGATCCAAATGCACACGCATCGGCAGTACATCTATATCCCCGACGTAGACGCGATGCCCGACGAGGCCGCCACGGAAAGAGATTTCTACAAGGCTACAGGCACGCGATCGATGATTGCGGTTCCTGTCACCGTCGACAGGCGCCTGTTGGGCGTGTTCGGCCTTGCGACCGAGCGCCGCAAGCAAATGTGGCTGGAAGAAGACATCCGCATGCTGGAAGCCGTGGGGCAGATGATCGGGAATGCCCTCGAGCGGAAGCGCAAGGAAAAGGCGCTTCAACGCAGCGAGATCCGTTTTCGCGAATTCGCCGACCGCATGCCGGTCCCTATCGGCATCCATGACGGCCACGATTTCATCTTCATGAACGACGCGGCGGTCAAGGCGTCCGGGTACGCGCGTGAGGATATCCTCGGCAAGAAATTCTTCACCCTCATCCATCCCCAGGACCGCCAGCCCGTCCGCGTTCGCATGGAGGAATTCGCCCAGGGCGCGCAAGGCGACCGGCGGGAGGTGCGCTATATCACCCGGCAAGGCGAGGAGCGGTGGGTGGATGCGCAGAGTTGTCCCATCGAATTTGAGGGCGGGCAAGCGTTCCTGGTGGTCGCCATCGACATCACCGATCGCAAGCGCCTTGAACGGCAAGTCCTCGATATCAGCGCACGGGAACAAATCCGCATTGGCCAGGATCTGCACGACCGGCTTGGGCAGCACCTGACGGGCATCGGCTTCAAGAGCCAGACTCTGGCCCAGGCCCTCGCGGAGAAGGCCGACCCCGAGGCCGGCGTCGCCGCCACGATCGTCCATCTGGTCACGGAGGCGATCGTCATGACCCGCAACATGGCGCGCGGACTGTACCCAATCGAACTCGAGGCCGAGGGCCTCATGACCGCCCTCGAGGAAATGGCCGTCTCCACCCAGCAGGTGTTCGGCGTTTCCTGCCGGTTCGTGTGCGAAGAGCCCATCATGCTCGATCGTTCGACCACCGCAACGCACTTGTACCGGATCGCGCAGGAGGCCGTGAACAATGCCGTAAAACATGGCAAGCCGGCATCCGTGGAGATCGCGCTGGCGGTCGAGGGCGATTTGCTCATGCTGAGCGTGACGGACGATGGCGTGGGCATTGACGCCGGCGCCGAACTCGGTGAGGGCCTGGGCATGAGCATCATGAGCTATCGCGCCAACACGCTGGGAGGCACCCTGCAAGTGGAACCCTGCCCCTCCGGCGGGACGCGGGTCTGCTGCACGATTGCGCTGCCCCAGCGCGCAGACATTGACGGCGGCCAACGAGGAGAAACTGCATGAACCAGGTGCCAGCAAAGATACTCATCGTCGATGACCACCCCATCGTGCGCGAAGGTCTCGCCGAATTGATCAATCGCGAGAAGGACCTGGCCGTATGCGGCCAAGCGGATTCCGGACACCGCGGCTTCGAGGCCATCGAAGCCCTGACCCCCGACGTGGCCATCATCGATCTGTCGCTGGAAGACATCAACGGATTGACCCTGATCAAGAATCTCCGCAACCGCGGCTTTACCCTCCCGGTACTGGTTCTCTCCATGCATGAGGAGTCCCTGTATGCCGAACGTGCCCTGCGGGCCGGCGCCCAAGGGTACATTATGAAGCGCGAGGCGCCCACGCGCGTCATTACGGCCATCCGCAAGGTGCTTGGCGGAGGAGTCTACTTGAGTGACAGCCTGGCCGCCCGCGTGATGCAGCGGATCGTCGGCGTTCCCGACCCATCCGGCACCTCGCCCGTGTCGCGCTTGAGCGACCGCGAACTGGAGGTGTACGCGTTCATCGGCCAAGGCCTGAAGACCCGCGAAATCGCCGCCAAACTGAACCTGAGCGTCAAGACGATCGAGACCTACCGGGAGCACATCAAGGAGAAGATCGGCTTGCGAAACGCCACGGAACTCGTGCAGAGCGCCATCAAGTGGGTGCATCTGGAGAGCGCACGCGACTAGGCTCCAGTCACGCGCGTTACCGCGCGCTCGTGCTTCCGCCGTGCGGAGGGTCGTCGTGGTGCAGCCAGAAATGATTCAGGGGGCCGTGACCCGATCCCAGTGAGAACGAGTGGCGGATGGCCTCCGTCAGATAGCGCTTGGCGCGTTCCACGGCGGTGATCACGCTGAATCCCAGAGCGAGGTGCGCCGCGATCGCCGCGGAGTACGTGCAGCCCGTTCCATGGGTGTTGGGCGTGTCGATGCGCCGGGCGGAAAACGTGTGAAAAGCCCGGCCGTCATACAGCAGGTCGGTGGCCTCTCCGCCGCCCAGATGTCCCCCCTTGATCAGCACGTGATGCGGACCGAGCGCATGGATGGCGCGCGCCGCTTCAGCCATATCGTTGAGTGAACAAACTTTCAGGCCGGTCAGGGCCTCCACTTCGGGCAAGTTCGGGGTCGCCACATACGCAAGCGGGAGGAGATCCTTAATGAGGGCTTGGCGCGCGTCGCGCTGAAGGAGGGGGTCGCCGCTCTTCGCAACCATCACGGGATCCACGACGAGGCGTTCGAGGTGGTTCCTCTTGATGCTCTCGGCCACCGCGTGAACTATCGCCGCCGAGGAAAGCATGCCCGTCTTGGCCGCATCCACTCCGATGTCCTGTGCCACAATATCGATCTGCTGCGCCACGAACTGTGAAGGCAGATCCTGGACTCCGCTCACCGTCCGCGTGTTTTGCGCGGTTACAGATGTGATCGCGGACATGCCGTACACGCCAAGCGCCGTGAACGTCTTCAGGTCCGCCTGAATGCCAGCGCCGCCGCCGGAATCACTTCCCGCAATGGTGAGAACTCTCGGAACAAGGGGTGACTCACTCATAGACCAGAACTCCCGCGATGCACGCGGTCATGAAGCACGCCAGCGTGCCTCCGACAAACGACTTGAAGGCCAGTTGCGATATGTCGGTCCGGCGCTCGGGTACCAGCGCATCCAACGCGGCGATCGCGATGGCCATGCTGCCCGGATTGGAGAATCCGCACAGCGCGTAGGTCGCGATGGTCTGCGCGCGCGGCGACAAGGCGTTCTGTGCCAGCAGCTCCTTGAAGTCGAGGTAGGCGAGAAACTCGTTGAGCGCGGTCTTCTTGCCCAGGAGCTGCGACACCGCGGGCACGTCGTCCGGCGGCACGCCCATCAGATAGGCGAACGGCCAAAACAAGTAGGACAGCAGCTCCACGAATGACTTCCCGGTGATTGTGTGCGTCAGCAGGTCCAGCAGGTAAACGAGTCCGACGAACACGATTACCATCGCGCCGACCTGCAGCGCCATGGTCAGACCCTGCGCGGCGCCCTGGGTGGCGGCGTCGATGGCGTTGCGCGTTTCCACCTCGATACGGACCGAAACATCCCCGGATGTCTGCGGTTTGCCCATTTCCGGGACCATCATCTTGGCGATGACGATCGCGGCGGGCGCGCTCATCAGCGAAGCGGTCAGCAGGTGACCGGGCTCGGCCCCGAACGTCGCGTAGGTGACCATCACACTGCCGGCAATCGTCGCCATGAACGTGGTCATGATCGTGCACAGCTCGGAGCGGGTCATGTCCCTGAGATACGCACGGATGGCCGTGGCCGATTCGATTCCCAAGAAGATAAGGAGGGCCGCCGCGACGGTCTCCGCGCCGGAGGTCTTCAGCGTCCTCCGCATAATCCATGCGATCGCGGAAACCGTCGCGGGAATCACGCGATAGTGGAATAGAATCGAGGAAATCGCCGAAACAAAGATGATGACCGGAAGAACCCGGAATGCGAAGTGAGTGCCGTATTGCTCCGGTGTCCGTGCGAGATTGCCAAACACGAACGCCGCCCCTTCCGTTGCCGAATCGGTGAGAACGCCCACCGCCTTGTCCATGGCCGAAAACAAGAGGCCCTTGACCGGCGTTTGCAGGATGAGCAGCCCGAGTGCGAATTGGAGGCCGACGCCCCAGCCCACCAGTTTCCACGGGATCCTCGAACGATTCTCAGACAGCGCCCACGCCAGCGCAATCAGCGCCAGCAAACCGGCCAAGCTCATCAATCGAAGGCCCAACGCTTCTCTTCCTTCCCAACGGCGGCACACACCCGCCGACAGTATACTGCACTCTCTGGGAGAAAAGGACACTCGGCCGGTTCCGAGTGCTAAGCACGTCCAGCCGTTGCGGGAATCGCCCGCACCAGCAGGCTACTGCTCCCCGTCGAGATTGTTGAAGGAGGGCTTGCTCTCTTCTTCTTTGATTGCGCGCAAGACGGCATCAGGGTCCGTGGCGGCCTTGAGCTTGTCGCGGAGCGAGGCATTCGCGAGCAAGTGCGCAATGCCTGCCATCGTGTGGGGGTTGCGATAAAAGGTGCGGCGGGGCAAAACCAGCAACACAATGATCCGGGCGGATATACCGTCCAGGCACTCAAAAGGGATGCCTTCCTGGGAAATGCCGATGGCCGCGATGATGTCCTCCACCCGGTCCGTGTGGCCATGCGGCACAGCCACTCCATACTGCATGCCCGTGCTGCGATGGCTTTCCCGCTCGTGAACGGCCTCCAGCACAGGCTCCCGGAGCGACAACGGTATCTCGTGCGCCTCGAGCAGCACATCGACCATTTCCTCGAGTGCCTCTTCCTTCGTGCGGGCGCGCAGACCCACGCGAATCACATCGCGGTGAAGCAGATCCCCGAGCCTCATTGAACCGCCTCCTTCATGGCTTCGGCAGCGGCCGCATCGGCCTTCTTCTTCTTGATGCGCTTCAAGCGGAACGTGTCCTCGCGTTCGCGTTCATCGAGCACGCGGGCGATGGTCCGCATCTCCCCGCGGAGCTTGGGCAATAAATACTCATTGAGGGCATTGATGCGCCGGCTGACCTTGCGCACTTCCTCACCGATGATCTGGAGGTTCTGCTCTTTCGGCGCGCACACCAACAGCTGCGCGACCATCTTCTCCGCGGCTTCCGATGCCTCGACGATCTGGGAGGAGATATCCAGGAGACCGACGCCCCGATCGGCGGGACGCCGCACGACATCGAATTGCTCGATATCGCCCAGGGAAAGTCCCCAGACCTTTTCCGTCGTGACCCGGATATTCATTTCACGGCGCGCAGCCAACGCGGCGGAACGGATCTCGGGGGTGCCCCGCACCCCGCGCGCAATCGCCATCGCCGCCACGGCCGTGCGCCCGAGGGCGTGCAGATCGTTGCGAAGGGCCCGCAGCTCGCGGGCACGATCGATCAGCTCCTTCAACAGGGCTTCCCGCTTGCCTTCCAGCAACTGGACACCGTCGGACGCAAACTTGATTTGCGCCTTGCGTGCCAGCAGGTTCATGCGGGTCGGGGATACGCTGTCCAGACTCATCGGGTCTTATTTAACCTCGCTATTGCACGGCGGCTCGCGCCACGTCCCGGCCAAACAGGTTCGTGCTCCCTCACTGCGATTCTTCGTCGTACGGGCGGTAGTACTTTTCGACCAGCGCCTTCGACACGCGCGTAAGCTCGTCCGGCGGAAGAATTCCCAGGAGTTTCCACCCGAGGTCCAACGTGTCTTCGATGGTGCGGCGGGTCTCGCCCTGGCCAATCATGTACTTCTCAAACTCGATGGCGAACTTCAGATATTTCTTGTCCAGTTCGCTCAACGCGTCTTCGCCTACAATGGCCATCAGCTTGCGCACGTCACGGCCTTGCGCGTAAGAGGCGTAAAGCTGATTGGCCAGCGCGCGGTGATCCGCACGCGTGCGCCCTTCGCCAATACCGTTATTCATCAACCGCGAAAGGCAGGGCAGCAAATCCACCGGCGGAAACACACCTTGGCGGTGCAGCGGACGGGAGAGCACGATTTGCCCTTCGGTGATGTATCCCGTCAAGTCCGGAATCGGGTGCGTGATATCGTCGTCCGGCATGGTCAACATCGGCACCTGGGTCACGGAGCCCTTCTTGCCGCGGATGCGGCCGGCGCGCTCGTAAATGGTCGACAGGTCGGTGTACATGTACCCGGGATAACCACGGCGGCCGGGAATCTCTTCGCGCGCGCTCGACACTTGGCGAAGCGCTTCGCAGTAGCTGGTCATGTCGGTGAGGATTACCAGCACCTGGTAGTCGTGCTCAAATGCGAGATACTCCGCAACCGTGAGCGCGCAACGTGGCGCGAACAGACGCTCGATGGCCGGGTCCGACGCCTTGTTGATGAAAGACACCACGCGGCTTCCCTGGCCGCCTTCTTCGAAACTGCGCAGGAAATACGCCGCCTCGCGTTCGGTCAACCCCATGGCCCCGAACACCACCACGAACTCTTCGCTGTCGCCCTTCGTCGACGACTGCTGCACGATCATGTTGGCCACTTCGTTCGCGGGAAGGCCCGCGCCGAAAAAGATCGGCAGCTTCTGGCCGCGCACGAGCGTGTTGAATCCGTCAATGGTCGAGAGACCCGTCTCGATGAAGTCATTTGGCTTGTCGCGGGATACGGGATTGATGGCCGTGCCTGAGATGTCCAATTCCTTGTCCGCGACCACGGGGGGCAATCCATCAATCGGGTCGCCGGTGCCATTGAAGCTGCGCCCGATGAGATTCTTGGAGCACCCGACGCGCGCGGCCTCCTTTTTCAGCGACACCGACACGCGCTTGATGTCGAGGCCTTGGGTCCCCTGGAGCACCTGCACGACGGCGTGCTTCTTGCTCGCCTCAAGTACCTGCCCCTGGCGCACCTCGCCGGTCTCGCTCACGAGGTCGAGGATGGATCCCGTGGCAAAACGGTCGCCGTTGCCCAGGAACACCAGCGGACCGGAGATGTAGTTCAGGTCCCAGTATTCCTTGTGCAGCAGGTCGGCCGCAGCGCCCGGGCTGGTGGTCATTGTTTCCATGATGGCCTTATCCTTTTCTCGATGTGAGGTCGGCGAAGAGCTGCCTCATCTCTTCCAATACAACCTTCTGCCGCGCGACAACCTTCGCGTTGGGTTCTTCCCGC
>JADLCA010000102.1 GCA_020847495.1 Candidatus Hydrogenedentota bacterium
CGCACTGCCGGGAGACTTCAACGAATGATAGCGAACGATTTCGTCATACCGAAATGGGTCAAGATCGATGACGGCGCGACGGGCCAGTACGCCCGGTACGTCGTGGAACCGTTTGAACGCGGGTATGGCACCACCATTGGAAACTCCCTGCGCCGTGTCTTGCTGGCGTCCCTCGAAGGGTCGGCGGTAACCGCCATCCGCATCGAAGGGATCCAGCACGAGTTCTCGGCCATTCCGGGCGTGAAGGAAGACGTGACGGACGTCGTGCTGAACTTCAAGAAGTGCCAGCTCCGCCTGAACAAGGAAGAGCCGATCATCTTCACCTTCAAGCACAAGGGCCAGGGCGAAGTGACCGCCGCGGAGGTCTTCAAGAACACGGACGTTGAAGTGTTCAATAAGGACCATGTGGTGTTCACGTGCACGTCGGGCTCGGCCAATATCGAGATGGAGATCAAGGTCGCGCGAGGCCGGGGCTACCAGACCGCCGACCACTTCGAGCTGGAGCACGCCGCCATCGGCACCATTTACCTCGATGCGGACTTTTCGCCCGTGACCCGCGTGAACTTCTCCGTGGAAGACGCGCGCGTCGGTCAGCGCACCGACTACGACCGGCTCGTGATGGAAATCTGGACGAACGGCTCCATCACGCCCGAGACCGCGATGGAAGAAGCGGCCAGCCTGCTGATGGACCATTTGAAGATCTTCGTGCAGCCGCGCAAGGAAGAGGATGCGGCCGGCGGCAGCGGCGCCCTCGAGGATCCGGAGATGACGCGAACCCTGTCGCGCCCGGTGGAAGAGCTGGAGTTGAGCGTACGCGCGGCCAACTGCCTGAAGGCGGCGAATATCCGCACGATCGGCGACTTGGTGGCCCGCAACGAGTCCGAGATGCTGCAGTTCCACAACTTCGGCAAGAAGTCGCTGGATGAGATCAAGGCCCTCCTCGAGACGATGGGCCTTTCGCTCGGTATGCGGGCTGGCGTGGCCGCCGGCGTTGCCGCGTCCACGGAAGTGGAAGCCGAAGACGAAGAAGAATTCGAAGACGAATAAGCTAACGACGTAGCACGACCAGGATAGAGGAAAGCGATCGATGAGGCACCGTAAGGCAGGAAGACGGCTGGGCCGGACCAGCAGCCACCGCAAGGCGACCATGAAGAATCTCGCCTTGGCGCTGTTCAAATACAATGCGATTGAGACGACTGTCGCCAAGTCCAAGGAGTTGCGCATCTTTGCGGAGCCCCTGATCACCATGGCCCGCCAGGACACCGTGGCCAACCGGCGGCGCGCGTTCGCGGAACTGCGCGACAATGCGGTCGTGACCCGGCTGTTCAAGGAAATCGCTCCTTCATTCGCGGAGCGCCCCGGTGGGTACACGCGCATCCTCAAACTCGGAAACCGGCCGGGTGATGCGGCGCCGATGGCAAGGATCGAACTGGTCGGCCTGGGCGAGTTCAAGGAAGAGTAAGCATATCTACGCGGCCATGAGCCGCGTTTGCACGGTACTTCGCGGGAATCCAAGTCCAAACGCAAGAGGGCTCGGGTTCCCGCTTCCTTTTCCGTGGGCGCGCGAACCGCGGCGGCATCCCATGCGCCACGGGATGGAACCACACGGCACCCGCAGCAGGAGGTGCAGCGGAAGGTGCAGCGGTTTCAGATCTCAAATTTGAGATTTGAGATCTCAGACCTCAGATTTGGAAACTTCGATCTCGGACGTGCGATCTCAAGTCTCCGAAAATTGGGAAGCTGTAGTTTATCGGCCGCTTGCAGGAAATTGGCGCACCGCGGATCGTGACTGCGGTAGCGCGGCGTTTGGCCGCTTGGTGCTCTCTGAGCGATCCGCGAGTACGCTTCGCCTGCTTGTCTTCAGCCGCTCAGTACCCCCGGGCCGCCTGCATGACGCGAACGTTCTCGAGGCCGTCGCGCGCGGTTACAGGGAACGGCGCAATCCCAAGCACCGCCCGCGAGAACGCCTCCACCTGGCTGCGGTACTGGTTCACGTTGTGGTAGCCGGACACGCGGGGTTCACCGTTCCCGGAACCGCGAATGACCAGACCGCCATGTCCGAAGAAGGTTTTCTCGAGAATGCAGTACGAATCCGTGCCGTACATCTCGAGGCGGGCCGGACCTCCCGATCCGGTGGATGCGTCGGCAATGGCCACGGCGCCCCCCTTGAAGCGCATCGTCACGAGCGCGTGGTCGTCGGTTTCGTAGCCCCAGCGCGGATTGGACAGCAGCCCCTGCGCGGCTTCCACATCTCCCATGAACCAGCGGCACAGGTCGATCAGGTGCGTACCGACATCGGAAATAGCCCAACCACCCGAGGTGGCGCGGTTGCGCCGCCAGACGGCAGGCGCCTCCTCATAGGCAAAGTACAGTTGGGCGCGGAAGAAGATGGGGCTACCGAACTGACCCGACCTCCAGTCCGCTTGAAGCTCCTGGTGCAAAGGGTGGTGGCGCATGTGATAACCGACGCCAAGCTGAAGTCCCGCTGCGTCGGCGGCGGCAATCATGGCCTCGCACTCGGCCACGTTCAAGGCCATGGGCTTCTCGCACAACACGTGCTTGCCCGCTTTGAGGGCGGCAATGGCTTGGGGTGCATGCAGATGGTTGGGGCTGGCAATCCACACGGCATGAATCGAGTCGTCCGCGAGAAACTCGTCGAGCGACGTGTATCCTTTCGCGACCTCGTGTTTCTCACAGAAGGTGTTCGCTGATTCCTGGCTGCTGCTCAGAACCGCGTGCAGCGCTGCGTTGTCCGCGGCAGCGATAGCGGGCCCAAACGTGGAGTCTGCCCAGCCGCTCGCTCCAATGAGTCCCCACGTTACTTGAGATTTGCCCATGACAGTCTCCCCGGGTCATTTCTAGAAGTACCCCCATTATTCACACTATTACTCTACACCACAAGGCCCTTTTTGGCAATCCCCCAGTGGCTCTCCCTTGCGCATGGACAATCACGGACGAGCCTGGACAATCACGGACAGGTATGGCCAAGGCACGTGCCGGCGGGTAGCACCGTGAGAGGATGTGCGTCAGCTGGGTTCTGGGAGATCCCAAATGGCCTTAGCGTGCTGCTATAATGCGCCCCCATGGCACACCAATGGAAGAAGCTGGAAGAGATTTCCGACTCGAAACTTACGCCGATGTTGCGGCAATACCTGCAGGCGAAGGCCGAAAGCGGGGATTCCCTGCTGTTCTTCCGCATGGGCGACTTCTATGAGATGTTCTTCGAGGACGCGGTGGAAGCCGCTGAACTTCTGGGGATAGCGCTGACCTCCCGGGATGCCGTCAACAAAGATGACCGTATTCCGATGGCGGGCGTGCCGGTGCGCGCGGTCGATTCGTATATCGCCAAGGCGATCAAGGCCGGACGCACGGTGACCATCTGCGAGCAGATGGAGAATCCCAAGGACGCCAAGGGGGTCGTCAAGCGCGAGGTCGTGAAGACCATCACGCCGGGGACGGTGCTGGAGCCCGAACTCCTCGAGGAAGGCGCCAATAACTACTTGGCGGCCATCGTGTTGCAAGGTGATGCGGCAGGACTGGCCCTGGTCGATGTGAGCACGGGTGAATTCCTGGCTGCCGAGGTGGAGTCGGACAGCGAGCGCACGCTGATAGACGAGCTGACGCGGGTAGCCCCCGCGGAAGTGCTTGTACCGGAGTCCATTGACGCGGCGTTGTTGGCGCGGTGGCGCTCGCGGTTTAGTTCGGCGGCATTCACGAAGCGGCCCGACGACGATTTCGACACCGGCTCCGGGCGCGAAGTTCTGCTGGAGCAATTTGGCATTGCAACGTTGAAAGGGATCGGTCTTGAAGATGCCCCGCACGCAGTGGCCAGCGCGGGCGCGGTGCTCTCCTACGTCCGGTCCACGCAACGCGACGCGGTACCTCACCTGCGATTTCCCCGGCGCTACAGTCCTTCCCAGTTTGTCGTTCTGGACGGCAACACCCAGCGGAATCTGGAGCTTGTCGATTCGATGACGGACCGGCGCGGCCGGGGCACCCTGATGTCCGTTCTGGACCGCACCCAGACCAGCATGGGGGAGCGCAAGCTGCGGGATTGGATTCTGCATCCGCTGCTGGCGCCGGACGAGATTCGCGCGCGGCTGGACGCGGTCGAGGGATTCCACGGCGACGCGGAGCTTCGGCTGCGGCTGCGCGACGTGCTCAAAGGCGTGGCGGACCTCGAACGCCTGACGGGGCGCCTGACGTCGCGCTCCGGCAACGGGCGCGACGTGCGGGCACTGGGCAATTCACTGGCGCGTGCGCCGGAGGTTCGCACTCTGCTACGCGATTGCCAATCAGCATTGCTGACAACCCTTCGCGACACGATGGACGAGCTGGGTGATGTGACCGGTTGGATCGACACCGCCATCGTCGAAGAGCCTCCGCTGGCCATCATGGAGGGCAACCTCATCCGGGACGGCTACGATGCGGAGCTGGACCGGCTGCGGGGGCTGGTGCGGGGCGGCCGGGACTGGATCGCCACGCTGCAGCGCGAAGAGTGCGAGCGCACCAAGATCCCCAATTTGAAGGTAGGTTACAACAAGGTATTCGGGTACTACCTCGAAGTGACGCGGTCGTACACGCACTTGGTGCCGCCGGATTACGAGCGCAAACAGACGCTTGTGAACGCAGAGCGGTATGTCACTCCGCTGCTGAAGTCGCGCGAAGAGGAAATCGTCACCGCGCAAGAGCGTATGCAACAGATCGAGTATGACCTTTTCGTGGCGTTGCGCGAGCGGATCAGCGCGGAGGCGCGGCGGGTTCAGGAGACGGCGGACCGCATCGCGGCCATCGATGTGCTGTTGTCACTGGCGGAGGTCGCGTCGGCCAAAGGGTACTGCAAACCGGTCGTGGACGATTCCGACGAGTTGCACATCCGGGATGGACGCCACCCCGTGGTGGAAGATCTCATGGCACGCAACGATTTTGTCGCAAACGACACGTCGCTGGATCCGCTGAAGGCCTTTCTGGCGATCGTCACGGGGCCAAATATGGCCGGGAAATCCACGTACCTGCGCCAGGTGGCGCTCATCACGCTCATGGCGCAGATGGGGAGTTTCGTTCCTGCGGCGGAAGCGCGTATCGGTGCCGTGGACCGCATCTTCACGCGCGTGGGTGCCTCAGACAACCTGGTGCGCGGCGAAAGCACGTTCATGGTCGAGATGATCGAAACGGCCAACATCCTGAACACGGCGACGGCGCGCAGCCTGCTGGTGCTTGACGAGATCGGGCGCGGTACGAGCACGTTTGACGGTATCAGCATCGCGTGGTCGGTGGCTGAATACATTCATGATCGTATTCGCGCGAAGACGCTCTTCGCGACGCACTATCACGAGTTGACCGAACTGGCGGGCAAGCTGGAGCACGCAAAGAACCTGAACGTCGCGGTGCGGGAATGGGGCGGCAAGGTGGTGTTCCTGTACCGCATTGTCGATGGCGGGGCCGACCACAGTTACGGAATTCAGGTTGCCAAACTGGCGGGCCTGCCACCAAGTGTGCTGGAACGCGCGCGCGACATATTGGAATCGCTCGAAGCGGGGAATCCTGCGTCCATGGGATTGCCGCAGCAGATGTATCTGTTTGGCAGCCAGCCTGCCGAACCGAGCCGTGTCGAGAAAGAAGTGGAGTCGGTCAACCCCGACGAGCTTTCGCCGCGCGAGGCGCAAGAGTTTCTGTATCACCTAAAACACCTCCTTGCCAAGCCGCGTCACGAAGGGTCGTGATCCGGCCTTCCCCTTGCAGTATTCCTGGGTGGTGTTCTACTATCGCCGCATGGAACCTGGGTCAGGGCGGCGGGGCTCCCAATGATGGGCGACTTGCTGAACTCGACCTATGGGCGAAGGTCCTTTGAACTCACGAAGAGCAATATCATCCGGGCGTTCGAACTTCCCTAACGGATGGGCGCCGGGGCCAGGCAAGGCGAGAAGGGGGCGACGATGAGCGGCATTCGGGTCACGGTGTGGAACGAAGGTATTCACGAAAAGATCGACGAGGTTGTGAAGGCCCTGTATCCCAAGGGCATGGGCAGCCAGATCGCTCAATACCTTCAGAAGCAATCCGGCATCGCCACGGTACAGGTGTCGGAGTTGGACCACGATAACCAGGGTCTGCCGGACGACATCCTCAACACGACGGATGTGATGACGTGGTGGGGGCACAAGGCGCACGGCGACGTGAGCGACGAGAACGTGGCGCGGGTATACCAGCGCGTGCTCGACGGCATGGGCCTGGTCGTGCTTCATTCCGGGCACCACTCCAAGATCTTCCGCAAGCTCATGGGTACATCCTGCGACCTGAAATGGCGCGAAATCGGCGAGCGCGAGCGCATCTGGGCCGTGGATCCGGGGCATCCGATCACCGAGGGCCTTCCGGAGTACTTCGAGTTGCCTCATGTCGAGATGTATGGCGAACACTTTGACATTCCCCAGCCAGACCGCCAGGTTTTCATCAGTTGGTTTCAGGGCGGTGAAGTGTTTCGCAGCGGGTGCTGCTGGCAGCGCGGAAAAGGCAAGATCTTCTATTTCCGCCCGGGCCACGAGACATTTCCCATTTACTATGATGCCAATGTGCTCCGCGTCATTTATAATGGGGTGAAATGGGCCGCCCCTTCGGGCGTCGCCACGGTCGTACGCGGCAATGTCGAACCCATCGAGGATGTGAAGCCCGCGGTGCCGTCGTAGTCCGGCGCGAGGCGTCAACCAGGAAAGGGCATCCGATGAACGAGTCCGGTCCGGTGCACTACGACCCTTACGGAGACATCGTGATCGCGACGGTGCAGGGATTTCCCCAACTGGACGCCGTCCGGGCGAAGGAGTTCGGCGATGCCGTGATTGCTCACGTGGCGGAGCAGTCGGGTATGCACCTCCTGTTGAACCTCCACCACGTGTCTTACGTGTCGAGCGCCGGCATCTCCGCCATCCTGCGCATCAGTCATGCCGCGGAGGATCGCGGTGGCAGCGTGCGCGTGGCAGGAGTGAATGACGACGTGCTCACGGTATTCGAAGTGACCAACCTCCGCGATATGTTTCACATCGAGCAGAACGTCCAGGACGCCGCCGAACGCTACGTGCAGTGGGTCCAGACCAAAGGCTGACACATTACGCACGGGTCAGGTGCGTACGGGTCAGGGACAGACCCCGTGTTTCGCGGCCGAGAGAGATGAGTCTCGGCGGCCGAGAGAGGAATCTCGGCGAGCAAAGCCTACGCGAAAGACGGGGTCAGTCCCATTCAACTTGAAAACGGCAGTCGAGCCTGGGAACGCCACGCACCAGCGTGGCAAACCATGAAGAGAGCAGCGATTCAACAGCCGGACGCAGCTCACCCAAAAGGTGATGGCTCCGTTCTTTCCAAAGCGTCGCGCCAATGCAACCTCACGATACGGAACGAACTGAACTGCCGTTTTTAGGTTCAACTGCCGGCCGTGCTGATTGCGCGAGGAGACTGAAGACAGTCGCGAGCGGTTCTGGCTCTTCCGGCATTTCGCCCAGCGCCGTGTCATTCCACGACATAATCAAATCCAGGGATGGAATGACAGCCATGCCCCGCATGCCGTTCCGGTGTCCGAGCGCCGCGAAAAGGTCCTCGGGGGCGTCGGGCCATTTGCGGTTCCCTTCCGCGTCCACCCCGTTAACCCACCACAGCCAGCTATAGCTGCCGTCGTGATCGGTCTGATTGTCGGGTATCTTCTGCGACCCCATCGTGCGCTGGCCAGGACACAGCTCCGCGGCTTCGCCGCGCGTGCGGGGAATGGCGACAGACACAGGCGATGTCGTGGCCTCACGAGCATGCTCCGCGCGGATGAGTTGCTTGCCGTTCCAATTGCCTCCGTGAAGATACAGCAGCCCGAACCGGGCAAAATCCCGAGGCGACACCGCGAGGCGGCCCGCGCGATCTCCTGATCCAAACGCCAGGAAGGAAGGATTGTCCTCGCACTGCAGTGCGTCCGTCAGGCGGGCATGCAACACCTTCTCATCAACCGTCTCTTGGGTGGCGCCATAGACCTTCAAGAACAAGGTGTCCCAGAACAACGCCATCTGCCAATCGTTGTAGTCAAAGGCCGTCCCCGGAGCTTCTTTCACGCCGTAGCAGGATATCTGATTTGCCATGTGCCGGAACGTGATCGCGCGATCCTTGTGGCCGAGTCCGGGGTTCAAGCTTTCCAGGCACGGCGCGTACTCGGCCACGCGTGTGTCCACGCCTGGCAACAAACCCTCCTCCACTGCCACGAAAAGGAAGTGGGAGATCCATGGCTTCAGCGCGGAGGCGACATCGTCCGCTTCGGTGATGTCGCCCCATGAATAGACCAGGCAGCCATGGCGCACGACGCAGCCCCGTCCGCCCATGAATTCACGGATGTCATCGAGTTTGGCGGCATCGAGGCCCACGTCCTCCGGAGTACGCGTGTCCCACGTCTTGCCGGGAAACACGTCTTGGGCGAAAACGCGCACAAAGGGCAGCGCAAGTATCGCAAGCATGGCGCATACGCGAAGCATGAGGCTATTCACTTTGATCTCCTTGAGGCATTTCCTCCGGGCCTTCTGGTGGTGCCGGAGATAGCGCGGCGTCGCCCGTGAGCTTTTGCTCCTTGGGCGCCGCAAGCCGCACCTTAAGCTGTTGGTATATGAAACCGACGATCAGCAGTATGGCCCCGAGCACGCCGGCCGCCCCCACCTTGTAGTAGCCTTTCAGGTCGCCCATATCGACGAAGAACACGCGAGCCACCGCCAGCGCGAAGATGCCCAAGCCGGCGTACCGGTAGTACTTCTGGTTCAAGGCGTAAGAAAGGCCAAACAGGGCGAACGCAAGCGCTGTCCAACTGATCGTGACGTAATTGTGGAGATGCGGCGCCCGCTGCAGCATGATCACGAGCAGCAGCGAGACCGCGCCGGCAAGAAGCCCGCTGAGGGCGTCCGCGTTGTCGCGAATCTGGGGGGCGCGGGCCATGGCGGTGAGGCGTTCGCACAGTACCCAGAACAAGGCGCAAGCCAGGTAGCTCAAGACAAGCGCGGATTCGCTCATTTCCCGGCTGAGGTCGGGAGTAATAAGCAGCACCGAACTAACCGCAACTCCCACCACCGCCGCGCCGAACGCGGACAGCGAACGGAACCCAAGCCCGTAAGCAAGAAGAGCAAACTGCGCCACACAGACCCAGAAGAGTCCCCATCCTTCCGGCGCCACCTCCCAGGCATACCGGGACATGAGCGCCCACGCCGTCAGCACCGCGGCGTGCCCGAAGACCTGCGTACGAAGCCGCGGCTGCTGCAACGCCACGTAGCGGTCGCCGCCGAGTGCGGAAAGCAGCAGCGCAAACCAAACGATGTGCCACTGCGTGCTGTGAGGCTCTTCGCTCGCCGCGAACCAGCCGACCGCCGCCCAGACCAGAAGACCCGTCGCCACCGCCGCCAGGGCCCGCGAATGCAACACAAGCACGAGAAGCGCCGCGATGTACGCGGCGGCAAGCAGCGCCAGCGAACTGTGCAGATAGGCGTCGATCTTGACGCTGATGAGCAGTCCCAGCAGCCAGCCCGTAGTTCCGTATAGAAAAAACGGTGCTGCCGGCAATTGGTGGAAGGCGAGACCGTCTTGCTCTTCAAACAACTTCCGGTCCGCGCGCACCGAAGCCGCAAACAACGCAACGAGCCCGGACGCGCCGAACTGGACGGGTGCTATCTGGGCCAAACCGATTTCGATCGTGCCCACCGCCAGGCATGCGGCCGCCAGGAGCATCGCCGAAAGCCCGTAGGGCTTCGAGTTCAGCACTCCGGCGAGTATGGTCAGCAGCAGCATGAAGGCGCTGCAGACCGCGAAGCGATGGCCGTCGTCCGCGAGGTAGAAGGTTTGCACGAGCAGTGTCAGCACGCCGCCCATCGCGTAGGCGTATGGAAAGAGAAGCCCCTCGCACGGTTTGGTCACGTGCACCATCCCCTTGGGACGCTCGCGGATGAGGTCCAACTGCCAGAACAGGCCCAGGGTGTCCAAATCCACGGGAAGGGTCGCGGGACAGCGCGTCATCCAGTCCGTGCGCTGATAGAGCTGCGAGGCAGCGAAGAAGCCGAGCACGGTGAGCAGCGCCGGGATGAGGCTCTCGGAGTAGTCCTGGTCCGTGTAGGCGATTGCGCCGGTCGTGACTGCGCCGTAGTATCCGAACGCGAGCGTCAGCGCCGCCACGGCAAACGCTAGCACGCGCGTGACAACAAGCCCGGAGCGGCGTGCCGACCACAATAGCGCGACCGTCTCCACCGCGAGCCACGCCGTCAACGTGTATCCGCCGTAACGCGTCGCCAATCCGAGGGTTGCCATGGCCACCGCTTTGGTCATGTACACGTTGTAGAGCGGGTCGCGTTTGCGCAGGTGCAGGTAGGCCAGCGCGAAGAGGAACAGCGCCAGCGCGAATCCCAAACGGAAGAGATCCTGGTGAGGTTTGCTGTAGGTGAAGCCGCCTACGGTGATCCAGCCCAACGCGAAGAAGCACGCCGAGTTCACGGTCACAAACGCCGTGCGGAACCATGTGGGCATCTCCTTGCGCCGCAGGTTCTCATCCGCAAACAATTCCGCCAGCGCGAAGATGAGGAAGTACGCGCTGACAATGCTCATGCACGCCCAAAAGACCGCAGGCGTGTCCGCGCCATGTCCGGTCATCAGCCAGTACGTGTGATTGATATAGGCGCCCGCCAAGCCCAACACCGCCACGTGGTACCAGCGGTTGCGCAGCAGGAAGTACGCGCTGCCCAGACTCAGGATCACCACGCCCGCCACGGAGTAGTTTTCCATGCCCCCTGCGGCCTGCGTGCTCAAGAAAATGGTCAGGTGGCCCAAGACGGTCACCAGCACCGCCACGATGCGCGATTTTCGGATCTGCGCCACCACGGTCCAGATCGCCACGACCAGAGCAAGGAGCCCCAAGGCCATGGGCCGGCTCTCGATCACCTGCGCCTGCGGGATGTAATGCGCGGCAAACGTCACGAAGTAACTCAGTGCGATCCCGCCGCTGTACAATACGCGTGCATAGCTCCGGTACTTGGACTCAAGCCAGCGCCCAATGCCCAGAAGGCCTGCGCACACCAGGTAACCGAAGCCGACGCGCGTGATGGGTGTGGACTCCCGGGCCGCCAGAATGAGCAAGGTGACGACTGCAACGGTCACGAGGACTATCGCAACGCGCGGCACAATGTAGGTGCCGACGTACAGCTCCCATCCTTCTTCCGCGATGCGGCGCTTGGCCACCTTCGCGGTGGGCTTGACCCGCTCCACGGCCTTGGAGAGCGCCTGCGCGGGATGAGGCACGGCGACAAACTCCGGCTTGGAGGATTCTCCCTCGCGTTTGGGCGGTGCCCCGGCCAGTGGCGGGACTTCTGATGGCATGGGCGGCAGGGGGGGAGGAGCTGCTGGCTTGGCCACCGGGAATGGTTTTACAGCAGGGGCACTGACCCGTGCCTGCACTTCCAGGACGTCCAGGCGCCGGCCCAGCCGCGTCGCGCCCGCGATGAGTTCATCGAGATCCCGCCGCAACTTCTTGACATCGTCTTCGTATGACATGGCCGTTTCCTGATATGCGCCGTTTTCGGCCGCACGCTACGGACAAAGACTCGGAGCGCCTGAGACTGCAGACGATCCGTAAGTAACTATATTGTACATAATCTAACTGTTAATTGTCAATCAATATGCGCCCGCCAGCAACTTTTTCACAATTTCTCGAAATCGTCACGTGTCAGGACTTTACGCA
>JADLCA010000103.1 GCA_020847495.1 Candidatus Hydrogenedentota bacterium
CGGGGTCGGGCGTGTTCCCAATGGTGAGGCGCGGGCGCGTGGTCACCCAGGTCTGCGCGACGACGTCGGCCATGTGGCCGAGGCGGCTGACCCATTCGGTGGCGGGACGCCACGCGTTGCCTTGCGAGTCAGTGTAGTCGGTTTGCGCGGGATAGCCGAAGATCATGCGCTGCGTTTCGGCGGTGCCGCCGCCCTCGCCAAAACCCGAGACGCCTTGTGCGTCGGAGTATTGAATGCCTTCGAGCCTGATGCGCGTACCCTGGGACACAGGATTCTTCGCGCCTTGGGCGACGAGCTTGATTCGGTGTTCGGCATTCGGAAGGCCGTTCAGGTAATAGAGGATTTGGCCGCTTCGCTCGCTTGGGTTCCAGCAGTCGATCGGGGCGCGTTGCTTGATGTCGTCGATGAAGACGTCTGCGAGACCGCCTTCGGGTCCGACGCTGCCGATGACGCGCACTTGATTGCCCGTGAAGGTGAGCTCCGTTGTGTCCCCCGCTGCTTCTGCGAAGTGCTGCGGATCGGGACCTTCCACGGTCACCTGCGTGCGTGCGTCGTGGCGAATGGTCACCAGGCAATCGCCGTTGGACAATTCGCGAATGGAATAGCCGTTGGCGTCTAGTTGGGTGCGCTCCTCAAGGACATCGTCGTCTGCCGTCACTTTCACGGGACGGTAGGCCAGGCGCAGCACGTCGACCGTGTTGTCGGGGGCGTCGAAGGTGGTGTAGTCGATGCGGCCCACGCCGTAGGTCACATGGTTGACGACGCCGGAACTCCGCAGGATGTGGTTCTCGCGGTTTGCGCCCTCGACATCGGGCAGCCAGGCCATGGTGCCGAGCACGTGCTTCAGCGGCATCGGATGTGTGATCTTGAACCAACTGCCCGCGACGATGACGCCGCCGTCGATGTTGTCCTCGACCACGCCGTTCTCATGCACATCATAGGTTGCGAGGATCTGCATGCGCCGCGCCAGTTCGAGGGCCCAGGGGCTTTCCGCACGCACGCCGTACTCCGCGAGAACGGTCGCGATTTCCATGGGGCCATACCAGAGCGAGCGGCCGCAGCACCCCGATGATTCAGGGAAGGCCCACGCGCCGCTGTAGGTGTCGCCGTTTGAGCCCGGCGCAACGCCCGTACGATTCAGGAAGAGCGTCAGAATGTTGCGGACATCCGTCCTCCAGTTTGGAAAGTACTCGGGATTATTCAAGATGTAGCGCGCGGCGAACTCGGTCACGGTCTCCGCCTGGACCGGATCGGGCCAGTCCCAATAATTGCGGCCCCAGGTGTCGTCCACGGTCCATTTGGGGAGAAGCACCTCGCGGAGGTAGGCGCGGCCTGCGTCGCGGGCTTCAACGATAGCGTTGTCTGTGCCGGTATACCCGAGGCGGATCAGTTCATCGAAGAAGGTGAGCAAGAACGCGACGCCGCCGGTCATGGGATCATCCCACGGCACGTCTTCGGGATTCGCATAGCGATTCCAAGGGGGCATGTTGAGATCGGTGTTGCGGTGCGCCGCCAACTGGTCGCCCCAATTCTTGCAGGCGTCCCACCAACGCGCATTGCCCGTGAGTTGATAGGCGCGCAGCAGGCCGAGTCCAACATCGGCGGTGATGTCGAGCTGGATCATGCCGTGGGGATCGGCATCGCCGTAGGGTTTGCCTTTCGTGGGAACGCTGATCAGGAAGCGCGGCCAGGGATGGCTTTCATTTGTCAGGCAATGGTCTAGCAGGAAGTCGGCCTGGTATGTGATGTGCGCGATCGCGGCCGGATCGCCGGAGTAGCGGTAGTAGTCCACAAGACCGGAGAGCACATAGGCGGCGCGTTGGCCGAGATCGCCGTTGTCCCAATCGCGCAGTTCCGGAATGCTGATGTCGCCCTCGGGTGTGATGCGCCAGGTGCCGTTGAATACATACTCGGGCGCGGCAACACAGGACTTGGGCGGCGTTGCCCAGGGATAGCGTTTCAAGGTTTCCGCAGCAATCCGCACGCGGAGATCGAACTGTCCATTTTGCCCCTGGTACCAGGGCGCGATGACGCCGTGTGCATCCTCGACCGCCGGGTGGGCGTAGTACTTGGGTTGCTGGGCGCCGCCCAGGATGGCGGCCTGCGCAATGAACAGGAGTGCGAACATGAGCGGTTTCCTCCCTCGTGGCAGCGCGTAAAGCTGACGGTTCAGTGTAGCGAAGTGGGTGGCGCGGTGCGAATGGGCGGTGGAATCGGAGGGATCAAACCGATAGGTATGATCGGACGGGGGGTAAGAACACATGCCTCAGGGCATTGGCGGTTGGGGCTGCGTGAATGGTATGCTTCCACCGCATATGCGGAGCGTGAGCGGGGCGCAGGCTTGCCCCGACGCTGACGCATACAGGGGGTAAATCAATGGCTCACGATCGAAAAGGGTGGATTGAGGGGACAACCGAGAACTGCGGGCGGATGGATCCGCATCCGGCGCGTCCGTTCCGGATGGTGTTGTTGGGGGCGCCGGGGGCCGGCAAGGGCACCCAGGCGGAATTGCTGACGGACCGTCTGCGGCCGTGTCAGTTGTCGACGGGGGACGTGTTCCGCGCGGCGAAGTGCGCGAACAGCGACGCCCTCAGCGCGGCCATGAAGGATGCCATGGCGGCGATGCAGGCCGGCAGATTGGTGTCGGACGAGACCGTGATCGACATGGTGCGCGAGCGTGCGCACTGCATCACGTGCAGCTATGGGTTCATGTTGGATGGTTTCCCGCGGACAGTATCGCAGGCGGAAGCGCTGGACGAGATCCTCGCGGATCACGATCTGAAACTGGATGTCGGGTTGAACTACGACCTGCCGGTCGAGACGGTAGTGCGGCGCCTGAGCGGGCGGCGCACGTGCCGTGCATGCAAGACGACGTTTCACGTGGAGACCAAGCCACCGATGAAAGAGGGCGTGTGCGACAAGTGCGGCGGAGAGCTGTATCAACGCGATGATGACCAGGCGGAGTCCATCCGGGTGCGCTTGAAGGCTTACGAAGAGAGCACGGCACCGCTTGCGAAGTACTACGATGCAAAGGGACTGCTATTGACGATCATCGCGAAAGGCGAGCCGGGCGATATCTTCGCGCGCACGTTGACGGCGCTGGAGGAGCGGTTTGGACCCCTGCCCGCCTGAGTGGGCCGGGATGGCGTGGTGAGCATGGAGGCGCAAGGTTGAGGAAAGGCCTTTTCCTGGGCATTGACTTGGGCACGACCGTGCTGAAGGCAGGCCTGTTTGATGCCGCGACCGGCGCTCTTGTGGCCACCGCATCGCGTCGCTTGAATGTCGAGACATTTGCACACGGCGGACGGGAGGAAGACCCGTCCGCCGTGTTGCGTTCATTGCGGGCGGTGCTGAGTTCTATTCGCGCGCAGTCCGGGGCGCGTTGGCCAGAAGTGTGCGGCGTGGGCCTCGCGGCGCAGGGCGGCAGCAGCATCCTGGTGGAACGGGAGTCGGGAAAGCCACTCACCCCGATGGTGTTGTGGAACGATGGCCGGACGCACGAGTACGACACGCGGATCATGGAGCGGAGCGGGGCGGAGTACTGGCGGCGCATCACGTTGCGAGACGTGCCACCGGCGGGACTGGGGCGTTTGCTGTGGATGCGGGAGACCCACCCCGAGCTGTTTCATGGCGGCACGCTTCATGTGGGCGCGGGAGAGTTTGCGTATTATCATCTGACGCGGGTGTGGAGACAGGATCCGGGTCACGCGATTCAAATCGGTGCATACGACGCGAATCGCGGCGCGCTGGCGCAGGGGCCTTTCGATCTGCTGGGTCTCCCCCTCTCCTTTGTGGCGCCGTTGCGCGCGGGGCATGAAACGGCGCCGCTTTCGGAAGGGGCCGCGCGGCGATTCGGACTGCGCGCGGGCATACCCGTGGCCGGTCCGTACATCGATCAGGAGGCCGCGTATCTGTCGTCACTTGGGAAGCTGAAGGATCCACTGCAGTGTTCGTTGGGTACCGCGTGGGTGGGCAACTTTGTCTTGCCCCAGAAGTATCGGGGCTACTCGCCTTATCAACTCACGCTGCTGAATCCGAATGGGGCGGGATATCTGGTGATTCAGCCGCTGCTCACAGGAAACACGGCGTGGGATTGGGCCTTGGCAAGCCTCGTTCACCGCGATATGAATACGGCCCTCCGGCGCGCTGAGAAGATTCTGGGGGATGCGCCGTTGCCGCCCGATGGCATGTGCATGATACCGTGGTTGGCGCAGGCGAATCCCTTCAACACGGAACATCACGGCGGCGGAGTGTTCTGCGGAATCGGCGTGGATGCTTCTCGGGAAGACCTTGTGCGCGCGATGGCCGCGGGCATGACCTATGAACTGCGGCGAAGCTTGGGCGCCGTCGCGACGCTGGGCGTGTGCGATGGTGTCGTTTTGAACGGCGGCGCGAGCGCGAGCGCGCACTTTCAGAGATTGATGGCAACTTTGTTCGCGCCGCTGCCGGTGTACCGTCACGTGGATGAGAACACGGCTGTGGCGCGCGGGTCGCTTTACGCATTGAAAGGGCGCGTCGCTTGTGCGCCCATCAAACGATGCGCGCCTTTCTGCGCGGGCATGCGCGCCCGTATCCGGAGTGCTTACGAGCACTACGTGAGCACGTGGAAACAATGCTACGGGATGGTCCCCGCTGGCCGGCCGTACGTGATTGAGGAGTATGATTGATGATGCTGCGTCCACGAGCCGGTCTGCTGCCGCTCTATCTGAAGTTGTATGACGACACCATGCCCCAGTTGCGGGATGAGTTTGAACCGTTCACGAAACAGGTCTCGGATGGTTTTGAGACGCGCGGCGTGGGTGTGGTGCGCGGGGCTGTTTGCCGGCTGCGTTCAGAGTTTGAGGAGTGCGTTGCGTCTTTCGAACGCGAAGGGGTCGATGCAATAGTGACGTTGCATCTTGCGTATTCGCCATCATTGGAATCGGTGGACGCGCTTGCTCATTCGTCATTGCCTGTGATCATGCTGGACACGACGATGGACGAGTCCTTCGGATTGGATGTGGATCCCGCGCGGATCATGTACGACCACGGCGTGCACGGCGTGCAGGATCTTGCGTCGATGTTGCGCAGGAGGGGAAGACAGTATGAAGTGATCGCGGGTCACGTGTCCGAAGCTGAGGTGTTCGAAAGGGCCAGCGGCCGGGTGCGTGCTGCGGCGGGTGCGCGATGCTTTCGCGGCATGCGTGTGCTGCGAATTGGAGAGACATTCGGCGGCATGGGCGATTTCGCCGTGCATGACGATTTGTTGCGGGCAGTGTTGGGCGTGCGCGTGGACCAGGTGGGCGTGGAAAGTGTCGTTGCGTCCGCGGCGATGATCGATACGGAATCCATTGAACGGGAAATGCGCGCAGACCAGTCGCGCTTTTTCGTGGATGTTACCGAGGACGTCCATCGGCGATCGGTGCGGGTGGGTTTGGCATTGCGCAGGTTGCTTGAAGAGGGCGGCTATGGCGGGTTCAGCATGAACTTCCTGGCGTTTGACCGGAGTGAAGGTCCTGTGGATACCGTCCCCTTCTTTGAAGCGTCGAAAGCCATGGGGCGTGGGTTGGGTTACGCGGGCGAGGGTGATGTGTTGACCGCCGCGCTCGTGGGCGCGCTGAATGCGGCATTCGGGATGACGACGTTCACGGAGATCTTTTGTCCCGACTGGCGCGGTGATGCGCTCTTTCTTTCGCACATGGGCGAGGTGAACCCCGAGACGGCCGCGGAGAGGCCGCGATTGTGCGAGAAGGATTTCCCGTGGACGGGCGCGCGGAACCCCGCGGTGATCACGTGCGCACCCAGGCAGGGTCCCGCGGTCTTGGTGAACATCGCGCCCGGACCGGACGAGACGTTCTCGTTGATTGTTGCGGGTGTGGAGGTGTTGGGCGACGGCACGCACCCGGCGATGCGCGATTCTGTTCGTGGGTGGATACGGCCGGAAAAAGGCGTGAGGCGATTCTTGGAAGAGTATTCGAGACACGGCGGCACGCATCACAGCGCGTTGGTGTTGGGTGACCGGGTTGACGCGGTGGCAGCATTTGGCGAGTATGCGGGGATTGATGTGGTGATGTTGTGAGGAAGGGCGTCGCGGCGGGCTCTGCCGTCCCTCCGGGACTGAATGGTAAAGGGGAGGTGCGGGTATCCCAGGAATGAATTCCTGGGCATCCATCTGCCGTCCCTCCGGGACTGAGCTGCGCATGTTGGTCATTGATCTGTATTCAGCTGCGCGTGTCGGTCATTGATTCGGGATTTGCATTGACTCGCCGGTCATTGCCTTGGGGACAGTCTGGGGATCGCACACTCTCAGGAGAGCGCTCTCTCAGGTATCGGATTGAAAATGAAGTCCAGGGAAGGGATGTGCGTGAATGTGGCGTGAGACATGCAAATATGAGCGGAATCGGGCGATTTTTGAAGATGAGCTGGATGCATTCCTTCCGGAGCGTATTCTGGATTTTCATGTTCATGTGTTTAATGAGGGTGTTTTGCCTGAAGGTGAGACGTATTCGTGCGGAGGGCATCCCATCACGAAGTACGATTACGAGGACCTGAAGGAGGACCTGGAATCCTGTTTTCCGGGGCGGGAGACGTCCGCCGTGTGTTTCGGGATGCCTATCGTCGGATATGATCGAGCACGCAACAACGCGTATCTCGCGCAAGAGAGCGACGGGCGGCGATTCTTCGCGTTGCGCCTATTCGACCCGCGCGAGGATACGCCGGAGAGCCTGCAGCGGGATCTCGATACGGGCGCGTTCTTTGGGTTGAAGCCGTACCCGAACTACGTGCGTAAGGCGGATGTGAATGACGTTGAGATTGTGGAGATGCTTCCTGATTGGGCGATGGAGATCGTCAATGAGCGCAGGCTGATCGTCATGCTGCACATTCCGCGCAAGGCGCGGCTGGCCGATCCGCTGAACCAGAGGCAGATCGTCGCGTTGTGCGAGGCGTATCCGCGGGCGAAGATCGTGCTGGCGCACATCGGGCGCGCGTATTACCTCAAGAATGTGTGGGGGAATCTAGATGCGCTTAAGGAGATTCCAAACCTCTATTTTGATCTCGCCATGCTCAACCACTGGGAAGTCATGGCGCACCTCTTCGAGAAGGTGCCTGTGCAGCGGATCCTGTACGGTTCCGATATCCCCATTGCGTTGGCGCCGGGGAAATCGGTGGAGATCAACGATCAGTATACCTATGTGACGCCGGTACCGTGGTCGCTGTCCATCTCGGACGATCACGGAAAACTGGTATTCACGAGCTTCTTGTACGAGGAGCTTCGGGCGATCAAGCGAGCGGTGGAATTCTGCGGGCTTGGGACGGGCTTCACAGAGGCCTTGTTTCACGGGAGCGGGTCGAAGCTGCTGGAATCGGCGCGCAAGGCGCTCTGAGTGCCCGGGAGAGGTCACGTGGCTGCGGTGTCGAGGACTTTGCGCACTTCCTGTGCAAGGGAGGCGAGGCGGAACGGCTTGAGCAAGAAGGCGTCCACGCCGGAACGGAGCAGTTCGCCCGAGATGAGTTCCTGTTCGAAACCGGTGCACACAATGACCTTCATGTTGGGGTGGATTCCCTTGAGCAAGGGGAAGGCATCCGCGCCGCCCATGACGGGCATGGCGATATCGAGCAAGGCGAGGTCAATGGGCGCCTTGTAGCTGCGGGCAACATCCACGGCCTCACGGCCGTCGCGCGCGACAAGAGTCCGGTAGCCAAGACGCTTCAAGGTTTCCTGCATGACATCCGCGATCATGCGTTCATCATCGACCACGAGGACGGTTTCCGTGCCATGAGGCAATGCGGTCGCTTGATGTTCTTCGGTTTTTGCCACATCCGGCATAGCGGGTAAATACACGCGAAACACGGAACCTTCGCCCACGTGGCTGGAGGCGGACAGCAGGCCGCCCATGGCGCGGGCCATGGCGGCGGCGGTGGCGAGGCCCTGCCCTGTCTTGCCGGGCCGGGTCGTGAAACCCGGTTCGAATATCAACTTGAGCACATCTTCGTTCATACCCTCGCCATCATCTTCGACGGTCACCAGCACGTACGGACCGGGCGCGAGAGCAAAGTCCGTTGGGACGGAGTCCGCATCGATGCTCACATTGCTCGTGCGAATGGTAACCCGGCCATTGCCAGGGATGGATTCAACGGCGTTCGACGCGAGGTTGACCAGGATCTGTGCGACCTGGGTGTGATTGGCCTGCACGCGCCACAGGTCGGGGTCGATATGGCGGACGATCCGGATGCGCCGCGCGAGGTGGGTTTCTTCGACGAGGAGCAAGTGGTAAACGATTGCGTTGATGTTGACGGGCTCGATCCGGCTGTCGTTTTGCTGGGTGAGGGCCATCATGCGTTGGGTGAGGCGGCCCGCAAGTTCGGCGGCCTTTTCGATGGAATCCAGCATGGCGACGTGGGCTTGACTGCCCGCGAGGTCGTTGCGGAGCAGCGAGGCCGTGCCGATGATGTTCTCCATGAGATTGTTGATGTCGTGGGCGACGCCGCGCCCAATCATGGCCATGGCGCGCAGGCGTTCGGCGTTTCCCGCCTCGTGAAGCTCTGAACCTGTCAGACTCTTGTCGGCCATGCGGACTCTATCCTCAGACCAGTCGCGTGCGCCCGAGCATGGATCCGCGGACTGGACCCAGTGCGAACGCAGCCTACCCCACGCTCACTCAGCCGCCCACAATGTGCAAGGGCCACACTATAGCGGAAAGACAGGCTGAAGGTCAAAAGGCATGAAATGGGAATGAGCGGGAGCGCCGGAAGACAAAGAGGCCGACGGGGATGCCGGCGCTCCTGGTGGTAACGCGGCTCCTGGTAGTTGCGGAATGACTATTCCACTACCGCCAGTTGATAGCCTTCTACGCGAGGGATGGTGAAACTCACGTAGGAGCCTTGTTGCGTGAAGGGCACGGGCTCTCCCTGGGGGGCGAGATAAACCTTGCGGGTTTCACGCCCGTCGCTGCGGAGGGCCACCTGGACGTTGTCGACTGCGACGGGTTCTTCGATCATCTGCATGGTGGCGCCGCGGAGTTCTGGGCCGTAGGTGAGCAGGTGGATGAGCCGGATCCCATCTCGCGCGGTGACAGTTGCACGGCCGAACGACGGGAAGTTGGATACTTGCAGGATGGGTTCCGGCAGAACCAGCCGGAAACAATTCGCGAGGAGAGTCCGGTGGGCGAGCACGGCGTCGCGCAGGTAACCCGCGAAGATCGGGAAGCTGAAGTGAATCACATTGCCGCACCGGACGACCGCGGGACGTCCCGTGGCTTTCTCCGGCGGGCAGTACATGGTCTCGTGCTCGGCGTCCCATGCGTGCAAGTTGGAGTAGGGCTTGTACAGCCGCGCAAGCACTTCCGCACCCGGGCCGGCCTGCACTGCAATGCCGGGCTGGTAGTTCGTGATGAGCATCGGAGGTATTCCGTCAGCCACCGCGGGCATCGGCTCGATGAAGGTGGGATTGTTCGGCTCGGGACCTTCAAAGGAGATGGAGTATGCGCCCAGCGCGAATGCCGACCCGTCCTCGGTCATGCCCGCCGTGCCTGAACTGATGATGGTGCCGCCCCCGCGCAGGTGTTGCTCGAGTTTTGCCTTCAGGTCTGCGGATATCCGTACGGTGTCAGCCAAGACGATGACCTTGTACTTGGAAAGATCCTCCTGGCCGTCGCTCACGTCGAACTGGTGCTTCAATTCTGAGAGCAGCCGGGCCGCACCCTTCACGCTATCCATGGAGAATGCTTCCGGTCCCGACTGGTAGGCGCGGGGGCTGGGGAACTCGCGCATGTGCGGCTCGACCACGACGATGTCCGCTTCCGCGCGTGCGCCGATGGTCCATGGTTCGATTGGCTGCACCGTTTTGTAGACTTCGCCCACGAGGCTGTACACAGCCGGTTCGAGACGCGCGCGTGGATGCAGATGGTCGCCCACCGAGCAGGTGCCGCCGTTAGCGATGGAGGTAAAACAGTCGTTCAAGACCGAGTGCTTGGTGCGGATGCCGCCGAAATCTCCCCAGCTCTTGTGGAAGCGTCCGGTCATGGTGAAGTAGGGCTTTCCGAGTGTTCGCGCGTAGCGAATGGCGAAGGGCAGATCCTCGTAGCCCCAGCCGCCGGTCGGCAGGACTTCGAGTTCGATGTGCGTCGGCTGCCTTCGATAGGCGAGGCCGTTGTAGAGGAGGTTGATGCCCGGACGCGTGGCCGCCACGAGTGTTTCGACCTCCCCGAGGAACTTGTACGTTACCTGCTGGCAGAAGTCGCCTGCTTGCGCGTCGTCGAAGACGTTCATGCCTTGCCGTTTCATGGCGCTGAGACACTCTTCGCCGTAGCAAGGGCCCAGGTCGAAACAGTCCAGGAAGATGCCGTCGACAGGGTACCGCTCCACGACCTCGCGCACCATGCCCAGAATGTGAGGGCCGTATCCGGTGTTCAGGCAGAGGTCGCGAAACCAATGACCCATTTCCGCGATCTTGTTTACTCGGCCTTGTTTGTCAACCTTGCACCATTCGCGATGCAGCCGCGCGTGTTCGTGGTCGATCCCGGTATTGAAGTACGCCGCCACTTGGATGTCTTTCGCGTGACACGCCTCGACCATTTGGCCGAGCAGGTCGATTTGGAGTCCCGGGTAGACCTTGCCGATCTGCGTGGGATAGTAGGCGAAACCGAGATTGCACTTTGCGAACACGGTGATGTAGTCCACCCCGGCCTCACTCAGGGTGCGCGCGAATTCTTGCGCGTTGAAGTCCTTTGCGATGTCATACATCCCCGGCATCGTGTGGCAGTCGAGATGGATCGCGCGCTTTGCGAAACGCAGCGCGACCGCATCCGTGGTAGTGGCGGGCGCTTGGTCAAGGGTCGATGCGGAGACGGCCTGCGCCATTCCCGAAGTGGACTGTGGCGCCGCCGAGGCCGTGCCCGGCAGGATCATCCCCGCACCGGCGATTGAACCCGCCATTAAGAATGATCTGCGGTCGCACTCGGCATCCATTACCTGTCCTCCAGTTGCGGGTTGGGAAATGCGCTTTCATCCGGCTCAAAACTGGATCGCGAGAGAATCCCCTTGTTCGCGCCCTCGCGACGATGTCGCTCTAGATGCGAAGCTTTTTGTCAGGATAACAGGATCTGCTGGGTGGTTCTAAATTGTCGTCCATGGGAGCGATAACAAACCGCGCGTGCCAGGTCTTAATTGGCGGTGATCGCCGGAAGGCGCTGGCGGCCTCCCCTGGGTCCATTACACGTCTTTAGTACCCTGAAGGGGTTCAATAGCAAAACACAGGTCCACAGATTACACAGGTTTTCCTGGAGGCCAAAGTACCCACAGCCCATCGCGACGTAGCCGCAACCAAACGAGGAGAGTGAACGACCGATTTAACCATTTCCAGAAGGAAATGCAGAGGTAGCATGGGCATCCCTGCCCATGGTCTTCAGTTAACTCAAACGCAAAGGCGCAAAGTCCGCAGAGGAACGCGCAAGAGAACGGCATTCTGGTACTGCCTCGCTCTCCGAGCGCGTCAGCACAGCGCTTCGTTCACGTGATCGACTTGACGGCCTGTATCGTCTGCCACGCACCTCCTTGAGCATAAGCCCTGACAAGGGCTCAGGTGCGTCTTACCGATGTCCCCGGACGTAGAGC
>JADLCA010000104.1 GCA_020847495.1 Candidatus Hydrogenedentota bacterium
CATCCTACCCGAGTCGCCATCGCGGAGGTCCTTCGCGATGGCGAATTGTCGGCGGGCGCCATTCTGGAACAGCTCGGCCTTGAGCAAGCCAATGTTTCCCAACATCTTGCGGTGATGCGGGCCAAAGGGGTCGTGTCCAATCGCAAGGAAGGCAACCAGGTTTTCTATTCCCTCAAACACCCGATGCTGGCAGACGTACTGAATATCATGCGGCAGTACTTCCTGCAACACCTGTCTGAGGCCAGCGAAATGCTTCAGGCAATCGAGGTGGAAGAGGAGCACTCTCAGCAGGCATAGCGGCGCTTGCCCGGCCGGGCACACAAATCCCAAGGCAGTTCGCGGGAAGACAAGGACAGGAAGACACCCTTTCTATGGAAATGTCGGTCAACGACGTTGCTCACCTATTCAATGTGTCGGCGGACACCGTGTACCGGTGGATCCACGAAAGCGGCATGCCTGCCGCGAAGTTTTCGGACCGCTACCACTTCAACCGCGTGCGGCTGGTGGAATGGGCGCATGAGAACCGGATTCCCCTGCGGATTGACTCGGAATCGGGCGCGCCATCCCTGGAAGAGGCGCTGTGCCGGGGCGGCGTGCACCGGGACATTGACGGCGGCGTGAAGCGCGAGGTCCTGGCAAGCGTGGTGAAGCGGATGCCCTTGCCGGACGGCGTGGACCGCGGCTTTCTCCTGGAGATGCTCCTCGCGCGCGAGAAGCAGGGGTCTACGGGCTTTGGCGATGGCGTGGCAATTCCTCACGCGCGGAATCCGATCCTGCTGCGGGTCGATGAGCCGCTGGTGATGCTCTGTTACCTGAGGCAGCCCGTCGATTTTGAGTCCCTGGATGGCAAGCCGGTCTTAACGCTCTTCTCAATGATCGTGCCGTCGGCACCAGTGCATCTCGGCCTGCTCGCGCAACTGGGCGGTGTCCTGCGGGACGACGCGTTCAAGACGCTGCTGAAGCGCAAGGCGGGCTTGGAAGAGATCGTCGAGCGCATACGCGAGATTCAGGCGAGCAATGTGCTCGGCGACACGCGTGTGGAGCGGCCCGCATGATGCGCCCCCACCCTGCCCAACCAGAGCGTTCCAGCAATGGCGCTTGAACTCATCCTGATAACGGCCTTGGTCAGCGCCGTGAGTGGAGTTCCGTCCGCACTCTCCGGTGCAACGTCGCGGCGAGGCCAGCAGGTCTCCGCCGTACTGGGCCTAGCCGCCTCCATGGCGGGCATTGCCGCCGCCGTGCAGGTCCTCGCTTCGGCAGGGGCGGTGGAGCGAACCTACCTCTGGAACCTGCCCGGTGGCATCATCCGTCTGCGTGCCGATGCCTTGTCCGCCGGGTTTCTGCTTTCCATCCACGTCATTTCCTCGCTCGCGACCGTCTACGGGCTGGAGTACTGGCCGCAAGCGGCCCATCCCTCCAGCGGAAGGAAGCTGCGCCTTTCCTGGGGATTCATGACGGGCGCCATGACGCTGTTGGTTGTGGCGTCAAACGCGATTCTGTTTCTCGTGGCGTGGGAAGTGATGGCCCTTGCGGGCTACTTCCTGGTGACCACCGAAAGTCACAAGGATGATGTGCGCGAGGCGGGCTGGGTGTACTTCGTGGCGACCCACGCCAGTTCGTTGGCGTTGTTCGCGTTCTTCGCACTGTACCGCGTGGCCAGCGGGAGTTATGATCTGCGGCCGCTCGATGGTATGGCTGCCGGCCCCGCCACTGCGAACGTCTTGTTTCTGCTCGCCCTCGCGGGGTTCGGCATCAAAGCGGGGATCTTCCCCTTCCACGTGTGGCTTCCGTCGGCCCATGCGAACTCGCCGAGTCACGTCAGCGCGATGCTTTCCGGCGTGCTCATCAAGCTCGGCGTCTACGGCGTGATGCGCGCGTGCTGGCTGCTGCCCGTGCCGCCAATGTGGTGGGGCGTACTGTTGACCGTGCTGGGCGCGTGCTCGGGCGTGTATGGAGTAGTCTTCGCGATTGGCCAGCACGACTTGAAGCGGCTGCTCGCATACCACAGCATCGAGAACATCGGCATCATCTTCCTCGGGCTTGGTTTAGCCGTGTCCGGGCAAGCCTGTCACGAGCCCGCATGGGTGGCACTCGGAATCGCGGGCGCGATGTTGCATGTGTGGAACCATGGACTCTTCAAGTCGCTGCTCTTTCTTGGCGCGGGTTCCGTGCTGCATGCCACGGGCACGCGCGAGATAGACCACCTGGGCGGACTGGCCAGGCGAATGCCGTGGACTTCGGGCCTGTTCATGGTGGGCGCGGCGGCGATATGCGGGCTGCCGCCACTCAACGGATTCATCAGCGAATTGCTGATCTACCTAGGCTTCTTCCGCGTCGTGATCGCTCCGAATCTTGCTGGATGGCCCCTGGGCGCGCTGGCGATTCCCGCGCTCGGCTTGATCGGCGGACTCGCGGTTGCATGCTTTGTGAAGGTCCACGGCGCGGTCTTCCTGGGAGAAGCACGCAAGGAATTTGACCCTGCACCGCATGAAGCGGGTCGGCGCATGCTGGGGCCCATGGGCATACTTGCCGCGTTGTGCCTTGCGATTGGGCTCCTCCCCGTGCTGGTTGCACCGGGCTTGGAAGCGATCGGCGCGGCCTGGGCGATGCGTACCGCCGGGGAACCGTTAGGCCTCGATGCACTGGCGCCTTTGGCACTGCTTTCCGTGCTGGGGCCAGGCATGCTGGCGGTGGCTGTCGTCTTGTTTGCGTTTCTGGCATACAAGGGCCGTGCCGCGCGGCGCGCACCGGTGTCCACCTGGGGTTGCGGCTATGCGGCC